>JAUIEQ010000095.1 GCA_030429785.1 bacterium | reverse complement strand
AAAAGCTGGATCTTGGTAAAGTTAATCATCATTTCTTTATTTCTGAAGTAACGTTTCAAGGCCCAGGCATTTCAATCAACTGCGATAACGAATTCACTATTCGCCCAGACTCATCTGCTCAAATGCATGTATATAACTTTAATTATCACGACAGCGCAACTCCAACCAACCCACAAGATGGCATATTAGAGCTATACATTCACGGAAAAAGCCAATCACTGCTGCCAAAATTCTTTTCCAACAATGACTCAAAAAAAGATATAAGCGTATTTTCATTTACTCACGCAGATGTAAGCACTGACGGAGAACAAGCCACGCTGCTGATTGACCAACATCACTCTATCAAAACCCCTGCATACATTTCTATACTACCACAACGCTTGAAAGTGATTGTTGGTAAACATCGGATGTTTGAATAAAAATTACTCACCACCGTATTTTCATAACCATATTTCTCTATGCCGAGCCCAGAAATAAATCATAACCATGATCTTCCTAGTATTGTCACGCCATCAACAACAGAATTGCGCGCCGAGCAAGTCGACATGACAGCAGCAGACGAAGCTTGGCTTACCAAACATTTCTTGAGCGTTGCTGATGCCAAAAATAAAATTGACAGACTAGACACAGCTGGACGTTACCAAGTCGGCAAAGCCGTAGCCGCGTGCAACGAAAAAATACGATACATCAACGCTATCATAGACAATCCAAAAGTACACGAAACACCAGTCGACATACCAACCTTACAGCGTTGAGTTGAGCTGCTGGGCAGACATTACCAAGCATTAAGCGAAGTTTTTAAACTGTACAAAAACAAATACACACCCACAGAAAACCAGTAATTATCTACAGATGCGTGATTTAACAAATACATAAAAAGAGCTCAAGAATTATGAGCTCTTTATTTTTTATTCCATAATACGCACTTTTGCCAATGTTCGGCAAGTGCCGCAGCAAGGCGTCTTGTAATCCCAGTCAATAATCACTCGAAACTCAAGACCCTTATTCACCATAAAGTATCGAATTGTACCCATTCCACAGTAGGCGCTTTTTTTATAAACACAGTCAATTCTTTTTCCCGGAGCAAACCACCAGCTTTTTCTATGCAACCGCTCAAACCTCACAACACGGATCTCGGCAGTTCGTCCTTTGTTTACATATCTACAAAAGTTAATCAATAACTCATTAAAATCCGACTTGCTTATTTGACCGTTTTGAATTGAGGGCACTCGTATTCCAAAATTTATTAAATCTTTTGGTGTAATGCTACTTTCTCCATCATACCCGCGGTATGACCTGGGTCGCCTGATGCTTTTTTTTGCTTGCTTTGGCTTTTTCCTCGCCATCACCATCTCCTTTGAGTTTTTTGATTGTTAAAGAAATGTACCATAGCGTATCATACTACAAAAAATAAACAAGCAAAACCGTGGCAGTACGCTGTTAAATAAAAAAAGAGCTCGAATCCGAACTCTTGTTTGTTGTGTTTTAATCAGGAATCACTGCAATATTTTGAAGGGATAGAACTCCCCCAATCTTCTTGCCATTGCTATCAATAGCGTTTTCAGGCCAATCAACTATGGCCACGAATTTATTTTTCTTGTCAATCTGCGCATATCTCAATACACCCGTAAGCTTAGCCTCACCACCACGTTTACTGCGCACTCGTGCTCCAGGAGGAAAATTCTGTATAATACCATACAACCTCCTGAATAGACTCAACCTACCAGCCGCGGTCGTACCTCGGTTAACCCAATGGCAATATCTGCCAATAAGCTTTGTCCTTTTTTCTCCGCTCACCACAGTGCTATTTGAATCAGGAAGCGGTATTCCTGATGCTGTGAGTATTTGCGGCGTTATCTCATGCTCACCATCATACCCCATAAATGGAGTTGTTGTTTTCTGACTCATACCAACCTTCCTTTGCTAAGTGATTAAAAATATTTATTTTTATTAAAAAACAGCAATAGCAAAATATACCACGCACTTTATTTTTTGTAAACAAAAAACTGCATAACGATTACTATGCAGTCTTTTTACTTGTGCAATTTTTATGAATCCGTTGCGGGTTGTAAATTACGTTGCTGTACTACCAAATCCTCCACCACCATACGCTCATCTGTGATAGCCAACACCTGACTGCGGTGTACTAATAGTTTTTTACCAAACAACCCATGAATCAAATCAGGCTGCACGCTGTATTGCTCAATCTCATGCGAATCAACATCAACAATCAACTCACTCACACTTCCCAAATCATTACCTGACTTGGTTTGAACTGAAAGTCCAATCAGTTGTTTTGAAGACAATTGCATGTTGCTGCACTACTAACAAAAATCAAAGCAATATACTCACCAGAACCCCTTACTTGCTTGGCACATCAATGACTGCTGGTTTTGCATCAGTATTGTGTTTTTTGAACAACACCAACTGCTGCAACGCTGTCCATAGTGTTGAGACAAACCAATACAAGGTCAAACCACCAGGGAAGCGAAGTCCAATAAACAAAGTGAAAATTGGCAATACATACACCATTTGCTTGTTCATAATCGCTGCCAATGCTTCGTCTTTTGAACCTTCAGATTTGACTGCAGGTCGTTTTGTTGAAAGCATTTTTGCTTGCCAAAACTGCGCGCCAGCTGCCAAAACAGCCAAAATCCATTGTGGTTGCCCTAGATCAATCAACCCAAACGACAGCGTGTTGATCGTGCCAGGATTCGCAACAAACGGATACAGCAAATCAAAATGCGCATCACCCAAACCACTTGTAAAGACTTGATACACCGCAATCAAAAATGGCAATTGAATCAACAATGGCAAACATGAAGATGCTGGATTGATTTTTTCTTCTTTATACAACTTCATCATTGCCTGCGCTTGTTGCTCTTTGTTATCTTTGTATTCTTCCTTGAGCTTCTCGATCTTTGGCTGCAAATCTTGCAATGCTTTTTGCGAAATAATTGATTTTTTGGAAAGCGGGTAGAGTGCCAATCTAATAATGATTGTCAATGCAATAATTGCCAGTCCAATATCATTTCCTGGAATGACGTTATACAGCCAAACAAGCAAATTAAAAATCGGCTCAAACAATATCGTATTATATAGTTCTAACATGAAAAAAAAACTAAATTCTAAATACTAAATGCTAAACAGTACAAAGTAACCACATACACACAACACCTTTTGTTTTTGTTTAGGATTTAGGATTTGGCAATTAGTATCCTACTGAACTGGATCATGCCCACCATCGCTCCATGGATGACATCGTGCCACGCGACGTATGCCCAACACAAGTCCTTTTATAATACCGTATTTTTTGACTGCTTCATAGGTATACTGAGAACATGTTGGGTGAAACTTGCATTGCCCATATGGACGCATAACCTTGAGCGGGCCATGATCAAGTGACACTGTCCGCTGGTACAAACGAATGCACGCGAGTACACACTTTTTCATATATACAGCCATCATATTGTTGTGCGTCTGGAGGATGCCGGCTTGTTGTGAGCAAGATGTGAATGCTGTGAACCGCGCTTGTACAACGTACACAGGTCTTTTTCAAGCTCGCGATACGTCGCCGTAAGCGCTTCGGCTTTGGCAATGATCATGACATCACAAGCATCAACTGTGTTCATAAGATGCAATCGCACTATTTCGCGCATGCGCCTTCGTAGTCGATTGCGCTTCACTGCTCGTTTGTGCACTTTTCCTGAAACAACCAAAATAAACCGGTTCAACCCAAGCTTGTTTGCTCGAAATTTTACAATAAAAAAAGCTGACGTAACACGTCTGCCTTTTTGTGCCAGAACCTCCACTTCACGCTTTTTTGTTACCTTGTGTTGGAACGGTAACATACAAACACTACACAGTCAGTCGTTGTCGACCCTTTGCTCTTCGTCGTGCAAGTACTCGCTTTCCAGCTTTTGATTTCATGCGTGCAAAAAATCCGTGCTTTCGTGCGCGTTTTCGTTTCTTCGGCTGATACGTTCGTTTT
>JAUIEQ010000094.1 GCA_030429785.1 bacterium | reverse complement strand
GTCATATCAGCAGAAGCACAATCACAAGCCGTGCGGCAAATTTCAATTGTGGCAGCAGCCTCGGTTGTGGTGGTTGCAGTTGGATTTGTATTAACAAGTTTATTTTCAGTAGACTCAACTGACCGAATTATTGAAATTCAAAAACGGGTTGCTGGAATTGAGCAAGAGATTCAAAATTCAAGCGAAACTTTGAGCGAGTTGTCGAGCTTTACTCGTCAAACACAGCTAGTTGCTGACTTGCTTGATGGCCAGAACCGATGGACTAAATTGTTTGATATGCTTGAACAAGAGACTGTTCCGGAAGTGTACTATAAGGCAGTAACGGTTGGTAATGGTAATCGAGTTACTGTTGATGTGGTAGCGCAATCATACCATGATATGGCACGTCAGTATTTGATTTTTGATTCTTTGGCTGAGGTGGCAGAACTTGAGTTGAGTAGTAGTAATCTTGATACGTCCTTGTGGGAAGATTATCTGCAGGATGCAGAAGACCGGTATACTCAGGAGCTGCAACAGTTTGAAGATGGTGAAATTGATACATTGCCTCAATTAGTGTTGCCGCAGTATCAGGAGATCCAAGAATTTTTGGTTGTGCAATCGTCAATGACATTTTCATACACACCTTCAGATAGTGAGTTGTAATATATGAATATCAGAAAACAATCAAAACCTCATTCGAGTACACAGTCAATTGCAAAACTTTCAAGCGACTCAGATAGCGCTGGCGGCGGCTTTTCGCAATTGTTGATTACATACAAACGCTGGATTTTGATGGCTGAGGTTATTATTATTTTGGGTCTTGGATATGTGTTGTTGATTGCGCCACAGTTGCAATTTGATACTGGTGCTGATGGGCAGTCGTTGGCACATTGGGAACAACAACTTGTGACAGCTGAGCAAGCGTTGATTGATGCACAAACACTAGTAACGTTATATAATAAGTTAAGTGTACAGGATTTGCAAAAGCTTGATATGATTTTGCCGGCTGAACAGGATGTGCCGATTTTGATGAGCCAACTAGAAGCACTCTTTTTAAGTGAGGAACTGTTCCTGACTGATTTGAGTGCGTTTCATTTAGAAAATTCATTGTTGGCGCCACCTGGTATGCAGATACTGAGTGTAAAAATTTCATTTTTAGCACCACAAAGTTATAGTATGTACAAGGATCTGCTCACAAAGTTAGAATCTAATGTTCGCATGCTTGATATTCAAACCGTAGAGTATAGTCCAGGCAATAACGCATTTCTCATTGAAGCATTTGCATATTTTCGAGAGTAATCAGCAAAGTGTATGAACAAAAAGTCATTGGGCAAAAAAGAAATAAGTATGATTGGTATCGTTGTTGTATTGATTGGTGTTGTGATTTGGTATGTGACCAAACCCGATGGTGCGGCAGTAGACAGTAGCCCAGCATCAGTATCGGATATTGAGGGTCTCGAGGCTTCCTTTGTTGAAGTGCCGAGTGATGAAGCGCAAGATATTTTTTCAACTGATGATTTTGAACGACTTGATATTTACTTTGATGGAGGATACGAGCTAGAGCCTCGGGGAAAAGACGATCCGTTTAAGCCGTTTACTATCCAACCATTACAAAATTTATAGTATTTGTATGCCTACCTCTGATCAGCGACTGCTTGATTTGTTACAACAAAAAAATAGTATTACCGCAGAGCAGCACGCTGCTATTTCAGCAGAGCTAGCTAATGGTGCTGAGATGTCTGTTGCACTAAAAAATGCGCAAGTTGCTGAAACAGATTGGGGGCCAGTGCTAGGAGAGGTGCATGCAATGGATTTTGTTGATTTGACTGGACGAACTATTAGCCAAACAGTGCTTGATAAGGTGCCGCAAGATGTTGCAACCAACTATAAGTTGTTGCCATTTGCATATGATGCACAAACAAATGTACTTGACATTGCAATGGTTGATCCGAGTAATTTCAAGGCTATTGAAGCAGTTGAGTTTTTGGCGCGTAAACAAGGTTGGCGATTGAAGTATCATGTGATTGGACCTGATAATTTTGTTGCTGCTGTTAAGCAATACGAAAGTCTTGGTGCTGAAGCTGAAGAAGTTTTGAGTACTATTGAAGATAAGTATGAGCAAGAACAGGCTGTTAAAAAAGCAAAAGAAGAATCGCAAAAGCAGTCACTCGATGACTTGATCAAGTCAGCTCCGGTATCAAAAATGGTTGAAGTTATTTTTAAGCATGCGGTTGAAGCAAAGGCATCTGATATTCATATCGAGCCACTTGATGAGCACTCTGTTGTTCGGTATCGTATTGATGGTCGGTTGCATATTTCATTGCAACTGCCAAAGCATCTGCATGCGTCTGTAGTGTCTCGTATCAAGGTGATGGCGAATTTGAAAATTGATGAAACCAGAATACCGCAAGATGGTCGTATACGCGTTAATGTCGAAGGTATGATTGTTGACCTTCGTATTTCTACTTTACCGCTTTCGCAATCAGAAAAAGTTGTGATTCGTATTTTGGACACCTCTGGGGGAGGGCTGACTTTTCAGCAGCTGGGGTTTGAAGGTAAAAATTTACAGTATGTTGAGGACAATATCAAGAAAGCAAACGGAATGTTTTTGGTTACTGGTCCAACTGGTTCTGGTAAATCAACAACGTTGTACTCAGCGTTGAATGTCATCAATCAGGAAAGTGTAAATGTGATTACTTTGGAAGATCCAATTGAGTATTATTTAGAAGGAGTGAATCAATCACAAGTAAACGCAGAGATAGGGTATACATTTGCAAGTGGGTTGCGATCAATTTTACGACAAGATCCTGATGTGGTGATGGTTGGTGAGATTCGTGATAACGAAACTGCTGAGTTGGCAATTCACGCAGCTTTGACTGGTCATATGGTGCTCTCAACCCTTCATACTAATGATGCTATTGGCGCAGTTCCTCGTTTTATTGATATGCATGTCGAACCGTTTTTGCTTGCATCTACACTGAATCTTGTAATGGCACAACGTCTGGTCCGAAAAATTTGCACGCATTGTATTGAGCAGATTGCATTACCTGAACGTGTTCAAAAAATCGCACAAGGCATTATTGATGAAATCCCAGCTGAAGCAATTCCGGATGGTGTTGATACAAAGACATTAACTTTCTTTAAAGGTAAGGGATGTGCACGATGCGGTGATTCAGGGTATAAGGGTCGGTTGGCTGTTGTGGAATGTTTGGTGATGACCCCTTCATTGCAGCAGGTAATTACTGCAAATAAGATGGGTGACATCATACATGAATTTGTCAAACAAAAAAGTCCAACTATGCGACAAGACGGTGTGCTCAAAGCACTTCGTGGTCAAACCTCTATGGAAGAAGTGTTAACTGCTACAAAGTAATGAACGCACATGATCCAACAATCTTGGTTGTTGATGCAACGCTGTATTGGACACAAGCACTGGCGCGATATTTGCCAAATACGTATACTATACGAACAGCTAAAAATGGATTATTAGCACTACAGTTATTGGATGCGCATCCGTGCAATGTGATCGTCACTGAGTATCATTTGCCTGAAATTCATGGCGGTGCGTTTGTAGATATTGTGAAGTCACAAGAACGGTTCAAAACTTTGCCAATTATTATGTATACAAATGCTCATCATGATGACATAGAGGTTGTTACTACCGAGCGCCTTCAGGCTGTGTTTCCAAAAATTAATACTCATTTTCAAGATTTGGCATACGCTGTATATTCATTGATCCCTTAGGAGGTTAGATACTAATAATATGCAAACCACTCAAAACATTACACTGAAGCGATTATTGGCTGTTGTTGCTGAACGACAGGCATCAGATTTGTTATTGGTTGTTGGTAATAGACCATCTGTGCGTCATGCGGGTAAGCTTGTGCAACTTGCTGATGAAGAGGTTGTTACACATGACTTTTTGGTTGGCATGATTGATGAGATTGCTACTGATGAGCAGCAGCATCGATTACAAGCCGATAAAGAGCTTATTTTTACGTACGATTTTATTGAT
>JAUIEQ010000093.1 GCA_030429785.1 bacterium | reverse complement strand
CAACAGTTGTGCTTTGTTTACTTTTTTGATGTCTTTACTTGCTCCTGTTTTGTAATCAATGATCTCCAATGTTCCATCATCTAATGCATCCACTCGGTCCATCACACCCTTGATTGTGTGCTCAGCAATTCGCATATTAAAGCCTTTTTCAAGATGCTTTGGCACTACTTTCTTTTCGGCCCAGTCATCATAAAACGCTTCTAAGGCTTTCTTGCCTTTTTGTTTGTACTCGTCATGTTGCTGTTTTGAGTCATACCAATCATTAATCCACTCCTCTTCATACAAAGCAAGCAAATCTTTTTTGGTAACTGTAATATCACCTTGTGATTTAGTAGTGTCAAACAAATCACCTTGCGTACTTGCTGCTTGCGTTGTCACCACATCAAAAAACCGATGCAACGCTGCATGCACTGACTTACCAAAACTAAATGTATAACTACCTCGCACGGGAATACGAAGCACATGCGCATATTTGTACTGCAAAGGACATGATTGGTAAGCCTGAAGCTGTGTGAATGAGTACTTGGCAGGTGGCTGATATTTTGTTTGTTTTGAAACGTTGTTAATAATAGCTGGTTGTTTCAGTTGTGCTTTTGGATCTGTTTTGTTTGGTGGTTGTTTTGCTTCCAATTCAACTAGTCCTAACTCATACAAAAATCGACTTGGCTTTTTCTTACGCGCACCACCATAGTCAGCTGCGCCTGAAAGAAACAACCCACGACGCGCCCGAGTCATAGCCACATACATCAAGCGACGCTCCTCTTGCATGTGCGCATCACCTTCGGGAAGCACTTCCTTGACTAACGCATCTGGTAACTCAATTGGATCTTTGCGATTAATCGTTGGAAATCGCTTGTCTACAAGATTGGGAACAAACACATATTCAAATTCAAGTCCCTTAGCAGCATGCATGGTCATAATTTTGACTGCTTCTGGCCCTGTTTCTATATCCCACTCAAGACTTCCTGTATCACCTGACTCAAGCTCTAATTCCAATTCATCCAAAAAATCAGACACCGCAATTGCATCAAATGACTGCTCAAATGTTTTAATTTTTTGTGCAAACTGATTCAGCTGCGCAAGTTGTTCTTGTACGTGAGCTGGCTCAAGTGATTCAATATACTTGAGATACCCCGTATCTTCCAGAAATGCTAACACAACGGGCCATACAGACTTTTCTTTGACTAACTGTGTGTGTTTGTCAATCCAGGCAGTTAATTTTTGCACTTCTGTAAGTGTTTTCTCATGAACTTTTTCAATAGCTTGAATGTTTTTTAATACCTCAAATACTGACCACTGCTTCCTGCCTGCCCAGTACATAAGGTTGGCGATTTGATACTGACTAATATCAAGTACTGGCATAGACAAAATCCGAAACAGCGCTGGTGATTCGCGATAATCATCTAACAACCGCAAATAATTAACAATATCGTTAATCACTGGTTTTTGGTACAGACCACGTGCAGCTAAGAACTGATGCGGGACTTGCCGAGTTCCCAACTCATGAACAAATTCATTTGCTGACTGATTAGCGCGCACCAGAATCAAAAAATCACCCCACGTAAGGTCTGTATTTTTTTGTTTTAGGGCAATAATTGTATCAATCACATGCTTTACTTCTTCATCAAGACTAGTCGCAAACAAATAATCAAACACACCAGACTTGTCATCTGCGGCTGTAAGTTTTTTTGATAACGTGTAGGTCTTGTCACTTAACTTAACCTCAAGTCGATCAGGATTATTTTGTTGAATAAAGTCATATGACAAATCAAGGATCTGTTGTGGACTTCGGTAATTGGTTTGTAACACAATATTAGCTGCGTCTGGGTAATCTTTTTTGAATTGCAAAATATTAGAAACTGACGCACCACGGAATTTAAAAATCGACTGATCATCATCACCAACAACCGTAATATTGTTCTGTGGTGCAGCTAGTAGTTTGATAAGTTCGTATTGCGCCCAATTTGTATCTTGGAACTCATCAACGAGCACATGCTTGAATTGCTCTTGATACTGTTTGAGAATATGCGGTCGTTCTTTGAACAACTTGAGCGTATAATTGATCAAATCACCAAAATCAAGACTATTATGTTCAAGCAACAATTGTTGATACACATGATACGCATTTGCAACTTCAGTCAATCGCGTTGCTTCTTGTAATTGAGATTCCTGCTCTTCACTTACTGCTGCTTTGCCGCCACTACTTTCAATACCATCAAGATCAAGGCGCAAGCTTTCTGCATGTGCCAAATACTCTTCTGGATATACTTCTTCATCTTTACATCGACTGAAATGCTGCAACAATGCATGAATAAATTTGGTTGGATTACCCATTGGCCTGTAATAATCCAAATCAAACTTGTCTAAATTTTTCTTAACCAACAACCAGCTCTCAGTTTGGGTTATGAGCTTAAAATCATGTGGCAAGCCAATATCAATCGCGTGAGCTTTTAGTATTCGTTCACAAAATGAGTGAAATGTTGAAACCCACAAATCAACATACCCATACGGAAGCAATGTATCCACGCGCTCTTCCATTTCACCAGCTGCTTTGTCAGTAAACGTCAATGCCAAGATATTCTCAGATGTCATTCCGGGCTGCTCCAAAAGCCATGCAATCCGCTGCGTAACCACTGTGGTTTTACCAGTTCCAGCACCAGCAATAATCAGCAGTGGGCCTTGCTTGTGCGTCACTGCTTGTTGTTGTTCAGTATTGAGGTTTTGTAGCTGTATTTCCATACTTTAGGTATTGTAGCATTCATTAATACAAGAGTATAACTTAATTTTTAACATATATTGACAAAATTTATAAAATATGATATAATTTTATATTAAATCGTATAGTCATAGTACTGGATGGTACTTTACCTCAACTTGAGGAAGACAGGCTATATATTTGAGTTCATTAAAAATGGAGGTGTCGGATGACACATTCTACTCAACAACGCATAGAATCGCCTCTGATTTATGCGATGATACTTCAAGAGGCTGTTGTGCTGACGTCAGTCAATTTCAACGGAATAAACTTCGTGAAAAAATTGAAGCAGCAAATTCGCGAAGTTGCTATTCAAAAAGGATACCATCCTGACAATGTGTCAGCTTGGTACCTTCACACAGAAAAAAACGGAGCAAATATAATGAAAAGCACAGTCGGAACTCAGGAAAAACCAGCTTTTTTTAACTTCCGCAAACACAAAAGCGGAACAGTCATCACCACTTTTGTTGCTACTAGCTGGACACAGGCGCAAAAAATCGCCAAAGAGCACTTTGGTACATTTCCGGGTTGTTGTGCTGACTGCCATAACAGCAATAGCGATCCGGTGAAGTATGAGGTTAAGTACTACCACGCTAATGCTGGCATGATGGACGACTACCACTACTTGTCAGTTGTCCCTGCCTGCAATTCTGGTAGCCCTGGCGGCAAGCATGGCTATGAAAGGGTTACGGAAGCAGATTGGGTCAACACGGCTAACCTTCCATACTTCCGAACCCGAGACGGCATTCTGCCGTTTTGGGAAAGAGGTTAGCACTCTTGCATTCAAAACCGGATCCAACTAAGGGTCCGGTTTTTATATTTCTTTATCTGCCGTTAAGGCTTCTGTACTTCTTACCTACTTTAATTCGGGCTAATTCTTTTTCCAAAATTGCTTGCAATCGAGCAAATTCAATATTGTCAATTGATTCTTTTTCTTGAAGCATTGCCTCTGCTCGTTTTCTACCTGCCTCTGCGCGCTCAAGATCAATCTCGTCAGCACGTTCAGCTGTGTCTGCCAAGATAACCACCTTGCTATCAGGTCGCACTTCAATAAACCCACCAGACACAGACATCAACAATTCTTCGCCATCTTTTTTGAGCCGTAATTGCCCAGGCTTGAGCAGTGACACCAATGGCGTGTGCCGAGCCAACACTGTAACTTCCCCATCTTGCGTCGGAATAGTGACTTGCTCGATATCACTTTCGTATACAGTGTTTTCAAGTGTCAAGATTTTAAAATGTAATGGAGTAGCCATGGTTGTTGCAATTATTTAGCAGTACTCTCAGCAGCAGCCGCAATCACATCATCAATAGTACCTTTGAGATAAAACGCTTGCTCTGGCTTGTCATCATGTTTTCCATCAAGGATTTCGCCAAAGCTCTTGACTGTTTCTGCTACCGGAACATATGCACCTGTAAGTCCAGTAAACTGCTCAGCTACAAAGAATGGTTGAGAAAGGAACTTCTGAATCTTACG
>JAUIEQ010000092.1 GCA_030429785.1 bacterium | reverse complement strand
CGCCTGCAAGAAGACATGTACTATATGTATAAACGAGATCGGTATGGTGAATAGCCTGCAATATGTATTGAGCCGTTTTACAATAGAGCGTACAACAGCTCTATTATTTGCTCTGACAACAGTTGTGATTGTGCTGCTGTATATTGTTTTTCATGACTATGAAGCGTATGGCATTGTTAGTAGTGTGGTGTTGGGCTTGGTTTGGTTGGCGCGCTGGCTGTTTCGTGTTGGTGCAAACAAGGAGATTTCGATACGTGGTCTAGTGCCACGGATGATTGGTTTTTGGCATGTGATTGCAGGTGTGGCTGTGTTGACTTTATTGATGCTGGTGGTGCTGGCTATAGAGCATGTTGGAATGCCGAGCAGTGCAGTTGCAGCCAGAGCAATTGGTAGATCAGTAGTGTTTACAATCAGCTCAATAGCAGTTTTGGTGGGAATATTTTTTTTGTGTGTTGCGATTGGCAAAAAAATTAACACGTATTTTTCATTTGTTGCAGCTCAACGAAGTATACTAGCTACTATTTTGGAATTTGGGGTGGGGTATATCGTGTGTTCATTTGTATGGTTTGGCATGTTGTTGCTTGGTGTGTTTTCAACCACCACAGTTATGCTGAGTGTTGTTGGCTTGCTATTGATAAGTAGTACAGAATGCAAGGCTTTGTATCGTCAAATGTTTTGTGTCAAATATGCTGTACAGAGCATGTCGTATAGCGTTGACAAAATACTTGGTTGGATCAGTCTTGCGTCGGTAGTGCTCGTATCATCATACCGTATTTTGCCAGTTGTGAATGATGACTTGGCTGCGTACTATACAGTTCCAAAAACTTTTGTAGCAGCGCATTCACTGGTGTCATTTGATAATTCAATTGGCGCAAGTGTTGGAGCTATTGGTCATATGTGGAATGCGGCGTTGTTTTCGGTGTTACCTGATGTATTGGCGTTTGGACTAAATGTTTTGTTGTTGGGACTGATTGTTGTGGTTGTGTATGTGTTTGCTTTGAATAGCACGGGCAGCTCACGTGTTGCACACATCACTGCAGTGATTGCATGTATTGTGCCATGGAATTCTTTTTTTGCGCATACGCAAAAGTTGGTTTTTGTTGTAGCGCTGTTTTCGCTTCTGGCTATTGCTTTGTTGCGGCAGTGGTTGTCTGATCGATCTCTGGCATCACTTGTATTGGCTGGAGTGTGTATAGGGTTTGTTGTTAGTGTAAAATTAAGCAGCTTGATCGTCTTGGTTGGTGTGTTGGCTGTTGTTGCTATTCTTTGGTCACAAAAGCGTATGCATGTACGTGAAGTGGTTGTATTGTTCGGAGTTGTAGTAATTGTATGCTTGCCAACAGCTTGGCTGCACTATGAGCAACACCACAGTGTGCTTGGTCCATATCATATTGGCGCTGTTCAAGAACAAACGCAGTTTTTTGGCAGTGGTCATGAAGTAACTATGACAGATTTGTTTGCGAATAGTGCATTGATGGCAGCAGAGAATAGTGTGATTACTCAACTAACCCGCCACACAATAGTATTTGAAAATGTGTTTGCTAATGCGTTGTGGCAATTGTGGAATACTGCCATGAATCAGGTTGGATTTGCTGCGCCGTATGTGCAAGTTGGTCCGTTTGTGCTGCCGATAGTAGTCTTTGCGTTGTGGTTGTTTGTATACAAGCAGTGGTATCAAGATGAGACTGTTCGTATGTTTGCGGTTTTTTTTGTTACAGGATTTATTGCTTGGTTTTTGGTTGGATTGCAACGACCGTGGTACGGAATTGGAATTTTTTATATGACATTTGTGTTTGGTTCGCTTGTGCTCAAAAGTGTATTTGCTTTTGTGTGGGCGCGAAAAATTGTTGTTGGTACAGTATACATTTTTGTAGGCGTGTTTGTGCTCGGAACACTTTCTTTGGCTGAGCCATCAACTGCTGCAGTAATATCAGGTACGGCACAGCTGAGTGATGTGCAGATGCAGCACTATTGGTATCCGGTTGCAGAGGCTATCAACCAAGAGATTGTTCTTGATAGCGCAGCTAAGATATTGGTTATTCCAGGGCAAGAGGCCGCATTTGTGACTGATCCGCACAAGCACATCCTCGCAAGTAGTTATGGATTTTATTGGTCACAACTGATACATGACGCTCATACACAAGACGATGTGTCTGCGTATCTGCGCGAGCAAGGTGTGACACACATTTACTATCAGCCAGCTGGCGTTGCTTGGTTGCAGCAATTTGATCACAGCAATACAGCGTTTAGTTTGTTTGTGGCTTTTGAGCAGCTGGAAGTATTTTTGGAGCGGTATGGCGAGGAGGTATATTGCGGTGAAGTGAATAACTGTTTGTATCACATACAATGAAATCAGTACAAGCGTTTATTACAAGACACAAAATAAAGTTTACACTTGCGATTGCTTTGGTATTGCTGGTGTTGTTGCTTATCAAGGTAGATATAGTTGCTACAATCAAGGTAATGTCTGAGTTTGATTGGCGCTGGATGGGTATTGGTGCGGTGATTATCATTAGTAGCTTTTTGCTCAATACATACCGATGGCAATTATTATTGCAAGGACATCAGCAACAGCTTGGGTTTTGGTTATTGTTAAAGTTTCGTATGATTGGTACGTTGTACGGCGATGTATTACCATCAGAATTCAGTGGTGATATGATGCGAGCGTATTACTTGACCAAGCATGAGTCACTTGAAATGTCAGTTTCATTTTCGACCGTTATTGTTGAAAAAATAAGTAATGTTCTAGCGTTGTTCGTTTTTTTGTTTGTGGCAATTGCTATTAACACAACCAAGGCATCAGAGGCAGGCATTTGGCGCTGGTTGATGATTGCGATCGGTGTGTTCGTGATTGGTGTGGTTGTGTTGTATAGTCGAAAGTTTCAGCGAGTTGTCTTGTCACGAATTATTAATAAAAATATTTCGTGGTTACGGTTTGTCAAAAAATACTATGAGGCAATTCATGTGTACAGAAATCAAGGCGGTGTGTTTATTAGCTCGATTATTATTTCGCTGATTATAATCGGCTTGAGTATGGTGCTGAATCAGGTAGTGTTTTTTGGTCTTGGTGTTCATCTAACTTTTGTTGATGTTGTGTTGGTTATTTCAATTATTACGTTGAGCAATAGTATTCCAGTTTCATTTGGTAACATCGGATATCGAGAAAGTGTTGCGGTATATATGCTGCAGTTTTTTGGAGTAGCTGCCGTCCCAGCATTGGCATTTGCGTTGATGATGCGATTGATTAGACTGCTGACTAGCTTGAGCGGATTGTTTGTGTTGGTTTTTCAGCGTGATACATTGTTACCATCGCCTCGTAAGTAGACATACTATATGCCAACAGTACTTATTGTTATTCCAACCTATAATGAAGTAGAGAATATTGCTGAGCTTATCAAGCAGATTTTTGACTTGGGTATTGAGAATATAAGTATTGTGGTGGTAGATGATAATTCTCCTGATGGTACGAGCCAGGCAGTTGCAGGGCTTCAGGATATATATCCAGATCGATTGATGGTATATACACGTAGTGGTAAGCTTGGTATTGGCTCAGCATATGTGTATGGTTTTATGTACGCAATTGAGCATGGTTATGAATATGTTTTTGAAATGGATGCAGATTTTTCGCATGATCCAAAGCATATTCCAGAGTTGTTGCGACTTGCCACCGAAGGGTATGATCTTGTGATTGGTTCGCGACGTGTTGCTGGTGGCGCAATTGAGGGTTGGGGGTACAAGCGCATGCTAATGAGTCGTATGGCAATGGATTTTTCCCGATTGTTACTTGGATTGACTACGCAAGATGTTACTACTGGATATCGTTGTTACAAAACAGCAACACTAGCACGGCTTGATGTTTCGAAGATTACGAGTAATGGATATTCTTTTCAGGAAGAGATGATATACTGGTTTGAGCAAATGAATTCGCGCATTATTGAGGTTCCGATTACATTTGTTGATCGTCGTTTTGGAAAATCAAAACTTTCTGTATACGAGATCATTAAGTTTTTTATAACAATTTTTCGAATAAAGTTTCGTTCAATTCCGTATCGTTAGACATATGTTAAAAATTCTACGCACACTATCGTTTGAGCAGTGGATGGCTGCATGTAGTATTGTAATATCTGTGGGTTTGTGGAATGCTCAGTTTTTGATTGCGCTACTGCAACCTGAGTACGCAACAACATTTGCTGGAACTATTGGTTTTGCAAAAGGCGATAAGACAGTATATTACTCAATGGTTGAGCAAG
>JAUIEQ010000091.1 GCA_030429785.1 bacterium | reverse complement strand
CATTAAGATCTGTTGCTGGTAGCGGCAATCATTTTGTGGCTAATTCTGACGAGCATGATGTGTATGGATATTCAAATGAAGAGTCGTCTGTACGAAATATGCAAATGAACAAGCGCATGCAAAAAATGATCACCTGCGCACAAGAAGATATGCCAGCGCCAATTGTATATGGACCAGCACAAGCAACGACTACTTTGGTATCATGGGGAAGTAATAAGGGAGCGATTCTCGATGCATTAGAAGTGCTTGATGATGTGAATTACTTGCATTTGACATGGGCGCAGCCATTTCCGCATGAGCATGTAGGGCAAGTGTTGCGCAGTGCACAGCGCGTGGTGAATATAGAGTGTAATTATTCAGGACAAATGCATAGTGTGATTAAGGAACAAACAGGGGTCAGTATCGAGGAGCAGTTGCTTAAGTATGATGGACGACCAATATATCCAGAAGAAATTATAGCAACAGTGCGGAATTTATCGTAGGAATATTTGATATATATTTGAAAAAATAACTGATGACTACTCACGAACAATTAACAACTCCCAATCCATGCAACTGGTGTCCAGGTTGTGGTGATTTTGGTATTTGGTCTGGTTTCAAACAAGCATGTGTTGATCAAGGATGGGATAGTAGCAACACCGCGATTGTTGCAGGTATTGGTTGTCATGGGCATATTGTTAATTTTGTAAAAATCACAGCTTTTGAAGGATTGCATGGCAGATCACTACCAGTTGCTACGGGCATCAAACTTGCAAATAACAGGTTGAATGTATTTGCTTTTGCAGGTGATGGCGATTGCTTGGCTGAGGGTGGTAATCATTTTATTCATACCGCGCGACGCAATCATGACATCACAGTGATTTTGCATGACAATGCAGTGTATGGGCTGACTACTGGTCAGACTTCGCCTCGTTCACCAAAAGGATATAAATCAAAGTCAACTCCGGACGGAAGTCTCGAAGAACCATTGCATCCATTGCGAATGGCTATTGCTGCAGGAGCTACGTTTGTTGCGCGTGTCTATAGTGGCGACGTTGACCGCGTTGCGGCTCTGATCGTTCGCGCGCAGCAACATCGAGGCTTTGCTGTTATTCAAATGTTGCAGCCATGTGTGACATTTAATAAACTGTATACACACAAATTTTTTCAAGAAAATATTTATGAACTCGGTAGTGAGTACAATCCACGTGATAAAGAAGCTGCATTTTTGAAAACACTTGAGTGGGATTATGGCAGGATTCCAGTTGGGGTGCTGTATGAAAATACAGATGAGTTGTCATATGAACAACAAATTCCACACATTAGAACAACGCCTATTGTTGAGCAACCAATCGCAACGCGAGATGTCAGTTCGCTATATAAGCACTATCAATAACATATGGATATCTTGATAGTATATGCAACTAATTCAGGCGGCACGTATTTGGCGGGTCAGTATATTCAGGATGTCTTGCAAGAGCATGGGCATCAAGTTGTGCTCAAAAAAGCTAAAGACACTACCTCACAAGAGCTGGGGCAGTATCAGGTTGTGATTTTTGGTAGTCCATCGTGGTATGTTGATGGTCGTGAGGGGCAGATGCATTGGGATATGGCCAAGTTGCTCGATGCTATTCCTGATGCACTATTACACAAAAAACAATGCGCGGTGTACGGCCTTGGCGATAACTCATATGCATACTTTTGTGGAGCGGTTGATGCTATTGAAATAAAGCTTGCGCAACACAATATGCAGATAGTAGTACCATCGTTACGTATCAATGAGTTTTATTATCAACCTGACGCAAATGCTGCTGATA
This sequence comes from bacterium, assembly GCA_030429785.1. Taxonomy (GTDB): domain Bacteria; phylum Patescibacteriota; class Patescibacteriia; order S139-126; family S139-133; genus JAUIEQ01. The sequence continues at coordinate 2,464 of JAUIEQ010000091.1, read as the reverse complement.
TCAAGCAATGGGCGCATAAGTTAGCAGGACGTGTGAGTAATACTCCGACGCAGGGTCGAAAAAAAATACCAAGCTCAATATCTGAGACTAAAGAGCCGGCTGTAATTCGACTGAGCAAACGATTGATGGTGAGTATAGCGTTTGGGTTGTTGCTCGGTGTTTTGTTTGAGCATGTTGTGATAGGCTTGTTATTTGGTATTGGTGTTGGTGTGTTGGCAACATCAAAAAAACAAGACTCGGTATAATTTATCCACAGATACTGGCGCGGTAGTATTGTGCTATACTTTATTTATAAAACATCACTGAGGAGGGCGAAGTGGTGTTTGTCTTTTATTTGTTGGAGGGTTTTTTCTTAACCCATGCATATGAAAAAAATATTACAGAGTGTATTTATTGCACTTATCATTGCTGCTCCATTTGTGCCGCAACAACCTGTTTATAGCGCAAGTCAGTATAAGCAAATTTCACTTAGAGATCTCGGTATCTTACAAGTAGCTGCTCATGATCTGTTTAATGTTGATCGTCATACAGATACTGACACAGAAAATGGTAAACTTGATCTTAGTACTGTATTTGATTACGGTGAAGCAAACATAGCCCAAGGTGGTGAAATTAGAAATAAAGAAAATATTATTGTTGCGACTGTAGCTCAGGATTATGGAAATCGATATGAACGTTTTGTCCGATTTGGCTGGCCTGAAGAACGCGCGCGTAGTTTTGTAGTCAGGCAATATCACAATGATGTTCGTCGTGCGTATACGCATGCGTTTGGTGAAGCAGCACCAGCACCACGTCCAGGTCAAGTAACTATGACAGAGAATCTAGCTCTACGAACGATTCATGATTATTTGCCAGGAGAAATTCGATTTAATGGCAAGAATACGCCTATTATTGATTTGAGTTTTTCTGAGCATACGCTTGATCGACGAGATTTGAACCAAAAAACAAGCCCACTTGATGGTCAATATGATGAAGCATTTCGGAATATGGTTTTGGAGTTTCCATTTGGAACACTAGTGATTGATTTGCTTGAAAAAGACAGTACATTTGCTGACCAATTCAGTACAGATCATTCGTTTGAGTTTTTCTTGGAGGAACTGGAAAATGGCCGATATGACCGAGATGATGTTTGTATGACCTATATTCGTTCAGTTATTGGAAAGGGTCTCTATCTAAACTAATCGGTTCATAGTATAGAACTACCGCATCTTTTTGTAACTCAACTGTACGAAGGGTCATATTGTTATTACGTGCTACATTTTGTAATACAGCGTCAAGAGCTTTTTGAGCAATTGATGCGAACGTGTCATTAAAGGCACCTGCACCACTCATCACAACATTGTCTGTGATGAGTTGTGTGTTGTTTGTGTTAGTGATGACATCAGCAGTAAGTTGTTGTCCATTGGTCCATGTTGCAGTGACTGATCCACGATCAACTTCAATATCAATGACAATAGCACTTATGTCACGCTTACCGCTCTCACTTTTTTCAAGATCTGTTGCAATGAGCGAATTAAGATCTGTCTCTGTTAGTACAACTTTAGATTGAGTTGTTTGACTAGGTGCGGCTGCTTGCGGAATTGTATGAGTGTTTACAGTTTGGTTGTAAGCAGTTGTGGCTGCGAGTGTGAGGATGCATACAAGTAGTGCGCTGAATGCTAACCAGCGAAACGGTGATTTTTTTGAGAAAGAATCAGTAGATTGTGATGATTCAAATTGGTTAGGCATAGATTTATTACAAAAAGTAAGTATACTCATACTATACGTAACTGATTTTTATTTGTCTACATGAAGAAAAAAGCCAAACAAATACTAACAGCGATTATAGGCGCGCTTGTTTTTATTGGAGTTGTAGTTCTAAGTAGTAGGCTTGCATACCAAGCAGAGGTTCTTGCTGTAGTTGATTCTTTTGGATATTTTGGGATTTTTCTTGTTTCATTCATAAGCGGTTTTAATGTTGTAGTGCCGATTCCTGTAATTGGTTTTTGGCAGCTGTTTGTTGAGGCTGGGCTGGCGGTATGGGGCGTGATTGCGGTTATTACTTTCGGGATGACATTGGGTGATATGGTTGGATTTATGATCGGAAAGACAGGGAGATCAATTGAATCCAAGGCTGTTCATGCGCATGTAGCACGCATTGATACAGTAACACGCAAGTATCGAGTCGGACCGATGGTGCTGCTTTTTTTGTATGCTTGTTTCGCGCCAGCGCCAAACGAATTGATTGTTATGCCGCTCGCATTCATGGGGTATCGCCTCAAGATCATGTTCCCGATATTATTACTAGGCAATGCCGTGTTTAATACATTGGTTGTTTTGGGAATAGGTTTTGTTTTGGGTTAGTAGTAACTATTGACATTTTGTATTTTTTGTGATACTATATGAACTAGTTCATTGTCATATGCATCCGAAAGTAGTACAAACAACATTATAAAAAATCACACAAGGAGTGGATCATGAAATG
>JAUIEQ010000090.1 GCA_030429785.1 bacterium | reverse complement strand
TATAATCATACAAAACTACTTCAGTCAATACGAGATAGCATCAAAAAAACGCGCCAAACATTCACCCGAAAAGTTACGAAACAATAAAAAAGTAAGGATTGCTGCTATCCTTACTTGCTATATTATTGCTTCCGATTCCAGTCATCTGCCTCAAAAAAAATTCCGGCAGCGACAACATGAGCATATGCCCGGTCGTCACTTTGAGAAGGTCCTGAACGAAAAACAGGTAATCCACCATACCCTTTGGTTGCAACATTTTTGCCAATACGGACCTCACCGATCAGATCCTCTGGCTGACCACCGTATTGCGGAAATATTTTACCACCATCCCATACCTCGCATGCTGCTTGGGTACGACTATTACTAATAAACATGACTTGAGAACCATGCGCCGCACGGTATGCACCGATGTGCACATGGTGCCGGTTATAAATCCGGCCTTTGACTGCGTAGCCTAAATATGCGGCATTGTGATTGAACAAATACACCGGCACCTTAGGATAAAAATCATCAAAAAACATCTCACGAAACAGCTCGTCCAAATTCTTTACATAGTTCGAGTAACCTACATCTAGGCCCAAGCACCGAGACTCTCCATCAAAATCTGTATACACATGCCCATCAAGTCCCATGACATTTCTGAAAAACAATTGCAAAAAATCCAACTCGCTATACTTCGCACAGGCCGACACATTGGCTAGTTTTTCTCGCCAAAACGGAACCAGGTGTTTCATAACTTTTCGCGTCTGCAACCATGAAACAAGTGGCACAACACTCTTGGTTTGTTTCAACACAACCGACTGATACCCTGACTGCAAAAAAGGAAACCCTGTCTCAAAATACACTTCTTCTTGCGAATAACGACCCATGAATATTACTCCTTGTGTTATACGTATATACATACAGCCACTGCACTATTAGTGCAAAGCTATAATGGATTATTTTTTCAAAAAACTAATAGTAATTTATACAATCACATAGCAGCATATTTGTCAATAACTACATGCGCAATATATATGAAAACACTACTGCTCTAACAAAAACTGCCGCACTTGTTCAAATGGCTTGATCTGCAGATATGTTTTTTTGTCATCTACTGCGTTCATTTGGGCTCGTGTTATTTCATATCCGTGCGGAATAAATATCTGATCCCAACCATACCCACCACTTCCCATAGGCACATCAGCAATTGTTCCAAGCATACTTCCCTCAAAATACCGCTCAACAACGCCGTCATAGTACCCAAACATACAACGCGCAACTGCGCTACGATCTTTGTTATCAAGCAAAGCACATAACTCAGCATATGACATTGCTTGCGCAAACCAACGAATAAATGTCCCAGGCAATCCACCAAGCGCCACAAACTCCAAAGCCACATCTTCTACCAATACAGGTCGCTGCACCGTCGCGTAAGCTTGTTGTAATTTGTGCCGAACCACTGCCTTGATATCAAGCGATTGCAATTCATCAAGATCCACTTTTTTGTGCGCAACTGCTACTCCTAAGTACTTTGATAAATATGCCGCTTTGTTCTTGTTCCCAGTTATGAATACAACGTCTTTCATACATAATATATTTTATTCATTACCATGCAACCACTCCTTAACCGCATGCAGACTGATACGAAGTCGATCAGCAAACAATGCATCAGTAATCGAAAGGCCTATGAGGTCATGATACTTTGCTAAAAAATGCTCATGATCAAGCAGCAACTCATCAAGTCGCGCCAATGATTCTGTATAGTGCTTGCGCTTTAACAATGCAGTCATTAATTCTTTGCTCAAATCAAAACTAATCACAAACACCTCATACTCGTATTGCTGTACGCTTGATTGCAACTCGCTCCAAGAGCGATCAATGCTAGCATCATAAATACACGCTTCACCACTAGCAAACATACGTTCAATGCGATCATTGCGACGCCTAATATACTCATTATGGTCACGCGTACCTGTATCTTCGAGTACTTCTGTCCGAATGCTGTCATTATTCAATAGCGGCAAAGCAAGATTCCAACTCAAAAAATACGCAACTGGTGTTTTTGAGCACCCAACAGGACCTGCAAATGTAATAAGTTTCTTGTGCATAGCAATAATTATTTTTTACTATACCATACAAAAACAGCAAGAAACACTTGCTGGCTTTGTATGGCTGCGATTACTGGACGACGTCAGAACCCTTTTCATTACTGACACTATGTCCGCGGATAAAGGGAGTTACTTGCTGGAGCAATACGTCTAGTGCGTCCACACTGTCAACCAATAACTCACCTGGTTTTGGTAATAGTTGCATGTCACCACCATAGTGTTCTTTCAATTCTGAAAAGTCCGTAATCAGTTGGTTTGGTTTGGGATTTTTCGCGCGCTTGTTTACTCTTTCTGCCCAAAGCGTCTCGTCAGAGCATGTTACCAATATAGATGTTAGGGCAACCTTTTTTTCTTTGCACCAAGAATCAATAATCGCGAAATCTTCATCTCTCTGAAAAGGAAAGTCGAGCACAAAGACGACATTAGTGTGAAGGTTGTTTTCTAGTATTTGATATAGTAATTGATAACTCAATTTGTTCCTTTCAGAATGCTCCTTTACGTAACCTACTAATGGGTCATATAGATCGTCTTTGCTTACCAACGGGTGGTTTTCTTGAGCTGCAAATACTTTAGCCAAAGTAGTTTTACCCGCACCTGGGCGACCTCGAAATAATATTATTTTCATACGAATAATCTAACAAGTTCGAACGTCCTCTACCCCTGCAATTTCTCGTGTTGCAAACAAAGGGTTATTTTGTATGGCTGCCGGGGGAGGACTCGAACCTCCCACATCGTGGTTAACAGCCACGCGTTCTACCGCTGAACTACCCGGCATTATTTGCTGTATGCTTTCACTGTTACAAACGTTGTAATAAAAAACCGAGCCACATATGGCTCGCTCTTGCATGTTACGCTAACAAAACAGACCGAGCCTTAGGCACGATTGGTATTGTTATTCATATTAGTAACAAATATATTGTTCATAACAACTCCACTATAACATATGAAATGTCACTGTCAAGCTGATGCCGTGAGTACTTTTTTTGATCCAAATCGAACGTATTTGTAGAGCTCAATTGCAATAATAATCGTAAACGTCACTGGAACAATCACTAACCAATCCTGCAGTCGAAGCGGCGCAAATGAAAATACGTTAGCCAAAACTGGAATATACATACCCACAACAACAAATCCAACCGAAAACAAAAATGCCAGATTAACATACTGATTACTCAACCAACCTAGCTGCACAATTGACTTGTTCATCGAACGCATATTATAAATGTTCCAAGCCTGAAAAAGCGACATAGTTGTAAAGATGACTGTTCGTCCATACGCAAGCTCACCTGCCTGCAAAAATGAATACCCAATTGCAATTGTTGCCGCAGCCATCAACACTGCATTAATGATCATCAAGTGCACAACTTCTTTGTCAACGATATTAGTTTTGGTTTTGTATGGGGGTCGTTTTAGTACATCGCCATGATCTGACTCAGTCGCAAGACTAATAACTGGAATACCGTCTGTCACCAAATTAAGTAACAAGATATGAATTGGCAACAGCGGCATAGGCAAACCAATCACCAGTGCCAAAATCAATGTCACCAGCTCAGCAACATTGGTTGTTACCAAATACCCTGTGGTTTTTCGGACATTATTAAACACAACCCTACCCTCCTTCACTGCCTGCACCAGAGAAGCAAAATTATCATCAGACAACACAATCTCAGCTGACTCACGAGCAACATCCGTGCCAACCTTGCCCATAGCCACACCAATATCAGCTGCCTTGAGCGCAGGCGCGTCATTTACCCCATCACCAGTCATTGCCACGATGTTGCCATGTGACTTGATTGCTTGTACTAACCGTAATTTTGTAGCTGGTGCAACGCGTGCCAAAACATGAACGTCTTGCGCCATGGTTGCAAAATCTTCATCAGACAATTCAGCAACATCTTTGTCAGTGTATACGTTCACTGATGTCGTGTCTTCGGGAATCAATCCAACCTCACGCGCAATTGCGACTGCTGTGTCTTTGTTATCACCAGTCACCATAACTAACCGAATGCCAGCAGACTGACATTGCGCAATCGCTGCTTTGACCTCTTCGCGAGGCGGATCAATAATCGCAAACAAACCAAGTAACGTAAGATTGCGTACATGATTATGCGTTACTTCACTGGGCAAGTCAGTATCAACAAGCTGCGCAGCCGCGATAACCCGGAATCCATTTTGA
>JAUIEQ010000089.1 GCA_030429785.1 bacterium | reverse complement strand
CAAACAGTTGTTTGGGATGCGTGTGATTGTTATTGTTCAAGTCGCATCAGCTGCATGCGAAAGCCGCATTCACTGACATCAAAGACAAGTGCACGTATCACTGTATCGCCGGAGATAACTTGGATACTTGTATTGCTTTTCTGCTCAAACGACACATCTCTGACAAGGGTGACGCTGCCTTCCTGAAGGCTCTGCAGCTCTTCCTGGTTGAGTGATATAGTTGCAGTGATAAGTACTTTCATAACTTTCCTCTGGTTAGGATGGGGGTGATTTGGATAGTACTTGTTCATACATGATCTTGGCAAAACCGGCGCTACTGTTATTTGATCGGATGACATTAGCCTGTGTGTAGCACAGTATTTCAATAACTTCCCGTTCACCGCTTTGTGAGTTTCGGTTATGGACGAGAACAAGATTGGTGGTTTTGGGTAAGGCAAATTGCACATTCCGAGGGTCAAATCGTTTGATGTATTCATTATAAAACTTTGATATATAGACTGGCTTTTGCATAGTTAGTGGTTGGTCATGTGGTTGGATAATGTAAAGGCCATTTCCGACAGCATCTGTGACGAGCAGGTGTTTGTTCGAGCCGTCTTTGTATATACTTGGTGCTATTTCATGAATACCAATTGGGACACATCGTATTTTGTCTTGATGATAAAAAATAGCAGCTCGTCCAAGCAGTTCAATCTCTTGTTGCAGTACAGGATAGTCATGTAATGCTAATCTGAGTATCATAAATACCTCCATGCATTTGATGTAGTGTGTTGTCAAAGAAATGAAGTTGAACAGTAGAACAGATTTTGATATTTGTCAAGAGGTATTTGTTTTTGACAAAGAGTGGTTGGTTGTTACTATAGTCATATGAAACGAAATTGTATCGCAATTATTCTATACGCACTTATTGGGTTTCTGATACTGCAGTCCCTGTGGTCAGAGGGATTTTTGTTGATGCTTGATATGGTTTTTGGTCCTTGGTATTCAGTTGATCGAGCGCTTGCTCAAGGAATTGGTAGTCAGCTACCGCTTCGGTTGATGATCGCTGCTGCTCATCAATGGTTCGGATTGTCGATGGATATAATCCAGAAAGTCTTGTTGTATACGGTGTTAGTTGTCCCAGGTTGTAGTATGTATCGGTTGATGCGCGAGTTGCTTGAGGTAGCGGTGCATGCATCACAGGTTCAAAAATCTCGTGGCATGTTTGTTGCTAGTATGACGACATACCTTCATCCATATGCATTTGTGTCTGGTCTTGTGTACATGTTGAATCCATGGATGTACGAACGATGGATATCAGGACAGTGGTTGGTAGTGCTTGGGTACGGCTTGCTGCCAATACTAGTATTGGTGTTTGATAGAATGCTTCGAGTTATAGCGAGGTCAACATGGAATGGGTATTCATGGCGTGTGGTTGTGGTTTTTATGCTTGTGTTTGGTTTGTATCCGCTAGCAAGTCAGCACTGGGCATATATTGGAGCTTGGGTGATTGGTGTGTATGCGTTTGTGTCTGTTGTAGTCTGTAGACGTTTTCGTACAATACGGGTGCTTGGTCGGTTGGCAGCAGTTTTTGTGGCCAGTCTTGCTGTGACCTATCTGCTCAATTGGTTCTGGCTGATTGATTTTTTTGAACCTCAGATGACTTACGCAGCGATTTCTTGGAGTGATTTCGCAGTATATCAGACACTCAGCAACAAAGCGGTTGGCATCTTTGGTACGGTTATTTCATTGTATGGTTTTTGGTCCCAAGCATATCTCACTCCTCAACACATATATGATTATTGGTGGATTGGTACAATCATCTTGGTGGCATTCTCTGTGATAGGTGGAATGGGAGCATGGAGACAGTCAAAACAATTAGTGCTGGCAGTGATCGTGCTCATTGGTATCGCAACTGTACTTGGTGTTGGGTATTCGCATCCAGTGACTCAGTCAATCACTAAATGGTTGTACGAACATGTTCCTGGATTTTCAGGACTTCGTGAAACTGGCAAAGTGATTGGGGTAATAGCATTTGGGTATGCGGTGTTGTTTGGGTACGCAACGCGGTGGATGGTTGGGTATATGCAAACTCACATGCATAGCTATGCAGGAAGTGTGACATGGCTCGCTTGTGCTATGGTTCCTATTGTGATGGTGCAGCCGATGTTTTTTGGGTATAGTGGTCAGTTGCATCCGAGTGCCTATCCTGCTGATTGGTATGCAGTGCAAGCTCGTCTGAGCGAATCAAATGACCGGGCGCTCTTTGTGCCGTGGCGAGGTTATTTATTGGCAGATTTTGCTGGTACTCAAAGAATCAGTAATCCAGCGCGAGCATTTTTTGGTTCAGATGTTATTGTGGCTACAACCATTGACAATAGTTATATTGATGATCAGTTGTCTCCATGGGATCAGGTTGTATTTCGACTGGTGCACAATGTGCAATCATTTTCTGAGTTGCGGCGTGTTTTTGTACAGACTGATGTGAGGTATATTATTGTAGCAAAAGAAGCTGATTGGGAACGATACGTACGCGCGCTTGATGACGATAGTCTGGAACGTGTATATGCTGGAGATGCTATGTTGCTGTACAAGGTTGAGTAGACAAAGTCTGCGTGGTAAGCTATGCTATTGTATTACGTCTTTACCAATTCAAAAATCAAATGAAACAAGGAGATATGCATGCGATACGATGCGGAGTTGGCGCGAACGACTCAACTGTTGCGTGATGCGTGTAACGCATTTCTTGCTACCGGTGATGAGAATAGTTTTTTGCAAGCAGCTTCTGATATACTTAAACAACGCGGTGTTGGAGAAAAAGTTCTAGGAAATGCAGTTGTTGCACTTTCCAAGGAAGTGGAAGACGTTGCGTTGTTGCGGTTGCTGATTCGAATCAAGTGACTAAGTTGTCATTTGACTGTCTGCAAACATACAGCCATTCACAGAGGAGCGTGAATGGCTTTTTTATGTGCAATTTTTTAGCCACTACAAAACCCCAGCTTATGCAGGTGGGGTTGTTGTATGGTGTATAGCGAATGTTAATTCTCGTTGCTGACGATTTTTGCAGTGAAGATTCCGCCAATATCAGTACCAACTATTTTTACGACATCTCCAGCGGTAAGGTCACCAAATGTTGTTTTGTGGAATGTAGTATTTGTTGTTACTTGAATGAGTGTCGTGCTGAGGTTGTTTTGGATAATAAAACTGTTACCACCTTTGGCTACCACAGTTGCGTCTTTGATAATAACTTGTGAGCCGCCTTGAGAACCATAGCCAGCTTGTTGTGCAGAGATTTTGATGATTTTTGCTTCTGGATTTGTTGCACCTGCTTCTTTGGCAGTGACTTCAACTACATCACCAACTTCAACTGCAGAGAAATTAACAATTGGCAAAAATGTTGTTTTTGGTGTGACATCAACAGTTATTGGCGCAGTTGAGTCCGGTACAACCGTCATAGTGTCGGCTGTTTTGGCAACAACGACACCATCAAAGTGCAGCGTATTGCCAGTGCTAATAAATTTACCTTGTGCAGAGTTGAGTGCTACTGCAGAAAGCCCTCCTATGATGAATACGAAAATAAGTGATCCAATCAGCTTATTTTTTAAAGTGTTTGACATAGGTAATTACGATAATAATGTACATACAAAGTATACCATGTATTGTACGGCGACGCGGCGAGTAGTGGGGATAACCTGTGTTGCTATGTATAGCCATTGACATGTTTTTGACTTTGTACTATGGTAGTCTATTGCTATTTAAAAAAGCTAGATAGTCACCACACATCGCTACTGCATGGTGTAGTAGCTACAAAACTACAATGGAGGTACTCGTATGTCCGCAAGTAATGGTCAAAACAATGCTGTTCGTAAGCCGCAGGCATTTCACCGGGAAGCGTATGACTTCGGTGCATTGGGGTATAGTTGTGATAAGCAAGGCCGATTGGTGCTTGCACCAAGTCGGTACAAGGTAGGAATTCAACTTGCTTGCATAGCCAGCACTGGTGGTGAGCACAGCTCTGGCTTTGGTAGTCAGGCAACGCTCCAATTAGCATCTGCCGGCATAACGCACGTTATCATCGGCACCAGAACAACAAATGACGACGTGGTCAATACGTACTACGATGTACTCACGCTCGTTCCTCGCAAGAAAAAAGGGCGACAGATAAAAGTGAAGCTGTTCAAGGCTCAGCAAGGTTTTCTGCATGTGAGCAATGGTGTTGTTGAGTATTCAATTGATGGCAAGTGCTATCACACCATGGTGAACTCGTTGGACAATCCAACTGGCATTGTACTGGCCAGCGCTTCGCAAATACTTCGTTGCGCTGCTGGTG
>JAUIEQ010000088.1 GCA_030429785.1 bacterium | reverse complement strand
AATAATGTTGCTACGTATAACTTTGCACAAAATGGTGAGATGATTGCTTACTTTGATGTGACTATTACTCCTAGACAAAGTCAACAGGGTCTCATACTTGCCCTAACTGACACAATCACTGCCACAACTGTTAGTGATGGAAATATCACTACATTGTCTAGCGGTGCGTTATCTACTCGACTTGAGGGCGATCTTTTTTCAACAAGTGATGGAGTAGTTCGCTAAGGCGTATGTTTGAGCTTCATGCGACATCAGATCGATCGCGAGCACGCGTAGGGCAGCTGACGACAAGCCGAGGTGTTATACAGACGCCTTTCTTCATGCCGATTGCAACCCGCGGTGCTGTTAAGACGTTGACTACTCAAGATATGCGAGATTTGCAAGCGCAAATTTTGTTATCTAATACGTATCATTTGTATTTACGGCCAGGTACTGACTTGTTACAAGCTGTTGGTGGATTGCATTCATTTATGGATTGGAATGGCCCTATTTTGACAGATTCAGGTGGGTATCAGGTATTTTCATTGGCTGGTACAAAAAACAGAAACGGAAAAAGTTTGGTTACAATCAAAAAAGATGGAGTTGAATTTACTTCGCACCTGAATGGTTCGAAGCATTTTTTTACTCCAAAGGATGTGCTAGAGATTCAGCGTATTATTGGTTCGGACATCATGATGATTTTGGATGTATGCACCGCAAACCCAGCAACGCATCTACAGGCAGCGGCAGATGTTAAGCGAACTACTGAGTGGGCGCAATTGGCTCGTGCTGAATATGCAACAGGCGCGTATAAGGATCAGCTTTGTTTTGCCATTGTGCAAGGATCAGTATTTGATGACCTGCGCGCTCAGTCAGCCCATGAGCTTGTTGAACTTGACTTTCCGGGGTACGCGATTGGTGGTTTGGCAGTTGGCGAGACTCATGAACAGATGTATGCTGTGTTAAATAGCGTTGTGCCATTGTTGCCAGCATATAAGCCACGGTATTTGATGGGTGTTGGTCGTCCGGAAAATATCATAGAGGCTGTTCGTCGTGGTGTTGATATGTTTGATTGTGTTATTCCAACGCGAGAGGCTCGACATGGTAGATTGTATACGTGGAATGATCAGGTCCCTGATTTGACTGTTGCTGATTTTTATACTCAGGTAGCAATAACCAATGCTTCGTTTGCGCGAGACTTTTCTCCAATCAATCCGTACTCAGATATACTAGCATTACGCACCTATACAAAAGCATACTTGCATCACTTGTTTAAAATAAATGAACAACTTGGATTACGATTGGCTACTTTGCAGAACATTGAGTTTTATTTGCAGCTTATGAAGTATATTAGACGTGGGGTTGCGGATGGTCTACTATAGTGCTGTAGTTATATAGTATTTTTACAATTCACTTATAACTAATAAGGGTTGCGTATGCGCGGTTTATCTCAAGTTGGCTTAGTTCGACGTTTTTTTACAAGTTCGCATCCAGTATGCAGTTTGTTTGCTACCATTGTAGCGTTGGTGTGGGTAGGTGTTATTGGATGTGCTGCGCTGATAGTAGTGCTGTTTGTTAGTTTTGGTGAGTATATTCACCGAGTAACTGTTCTTTCATTTCACAAAGTGCTGCAGACAGCTGCAGTTTTTAAACTCCGATAATCTTCGGAGTTTTTATTTTGTGATATACTATTAGTGTTAAACACTAACGATTAAAGTTAGTTACGGTATTCATTTGCATGTAGCGCATGTTCTCTATTATTGGAAATACATTTAAATTACTCACTTGGGACCTATTGCGAGATCTACTGTATTGGCCAGTGTGGTGGTATACTGATGGGTTGTCGTATGCATGGCATACGTTTATCCGATGGTCATTTAGTTGGCAGCATCGACTTGGTTTGGGGATTTGGGTCAGAAATTGGTTTCGACCTATGTATGCTCAGTATGACTGGCAAGGTAGATTGATTAGTTTTTTCTTTCGAACAGTTACTATTTTATTTAAGACGGTGCAATTTTTTGTGGTGTTTTTTGTTTTCGGTCTCATGTTATTGGTGTACATTCTTGCGCCAGTCACAGCAGTAATATTTTTGATTTTGTCACTACTGATTGTATGAGCACAGAAAAGTCACAATCAAAACCGAAGATTGTTCAACAGGCATGTAAAGATTGTAGTGGGACAGGTAAGCGAAATAACCAGACATGCAGGGTTTGCGGTGGTTTTGGCATGCTTGCGCAGTGGAAAGATATGCAGCTGCGATGGGGTAAAGGATTTGATAGCCGTTCATTGTTACGATGGCAGATGGAACAAGGCTTTTTTTGGGTTTGTAATGGTGTGTTATTGTGGGTGATTATATGGGGACTAGTGGTGCTTGGAATGCATTTGGTTGCAAGTGGTATTTCGCGTAGTGCGTATCTTGATTTTTGGTTACAGGCGACGTTGTGGCCGTGGTGGGCGGCAGTTTTGGCTGATAGTTTTTTGTGGTATCGCATTGTTCGTGCACGTCGAGGAAACATCACGCTCACTGATGTACGGTTGGGCGAGGTGGTTCATAATGAACTCGAATTGTCTCGTGTAGTAACGAAGGATGTTTGGCGCATGCTGACAAGATTATGGAAAGAAGCATACAAACAAAAACGATCAGTTATTACGCCATTGTTTGTCTTTCGAGTTATGCTTGAGTTTAAGATACCTCGTGCAATTTTTGTGCGGCTTGGGGTTTCGCTTGAGCAACTTGAGCGCATTACTGACGTCTTATTGCAGCGCGAACGCGTGGTAGCATCTGCTGATGTGGCTTTGGATAATGCAGTTCAACGTGCGTTATTCAGTAGTTTTGTAATAGCTTATACAAATAAACTTGATGCTATTGAGTTACAAAGTGTGTTATTAGCATTGATCAAAGAAAGTCCTGAGGTACAAGATGTTTGTATTGAGTTAGGTATTTCAGATGATGCTGTTGCAAGTGTTGTTCAGTGGTTCAACATTGATAACCAGCTTAGTGATCGGTATAAGACATTCCATCGTTTTTCATTATTGCGTCCAAAGTCTGATATGAATCGTGCGATGACAGCTGTGGCTACTCCTGTTCTAGATCAATTTTCTCGTGATGTAACTCGGTTGGCAGCTGTTGGTCAGTTGACATTTTGTATAGGTAGGGATGGTGAAATTGAGAATTTGTTTCGTATGGTAGAAGGTGGTGCAAAGGCAGTTGTGCTGATTGGGCCTGATGGAGTGGGCAAATCTACAATTATTGAAGCAGTGGCAGAGCGAATGATTACTGAGGATGTTCCTGATATGCTGAAAGATAAACGGTTGATTGCGCTTTCAATTCCAAAATTATTAGCTGGCGCAACATCACCTGGAGTTATTGAGGAGCGATTATTGGTTATGCGTGATGAGATTATTCGTTCAGGTAATATAGTTATGTTCATTGATGATGTTCATGATTTGGTTGGTGCGAGTGGTCACGGAGACGCTGGACTAGATGCGTCTGAGTTAATGGCTCGTATTATAGAGCGTGGTGATTTTCCCGTACTTGCAACAACTAATCAGCTTGAGTATCGAAGATTTATTGAAGGCAAGTCGCTCGGTAGTGTGTTTCAAACTATTGCTATTGATGAGCCAGTTTTAGATGAGACAGTGGCTATAATGCAAGCAAAGGCTGGTTATTATGAGCATAGATTTGCGACGTATTTTTCACTGCATGCATTGCAAAAAATGGTTGAGTTGTCGGAACGATATATGCATGACCAGGTACTTCCAGAAAAAGCATTGCAGTTGATGGAAGAGGTTGCGGTGTATGTCAAACACAAGCGAGGTGATCGACAGTTGGTTGTCGGTACAGATGTATCAGCTCTTGTTGCTGAAAAAATGGATATCCCAATTACTCAAGTCACTGCAGTTGAAAGTGAGCGATTATTGAGCCTTGAGTCGGTTATTCATAAGCGAATGGTCAATCAAGAAGAGGCAGTAACAGCTGTTGCTTCGGCACTGCGTCGCGCACGAACTGACTTGCGTGACATACGACGCCCAATTGTCAACTTGTTATTCTTGGGACCAACAGGGGTTGGTAAAACTGAGTTAGCCAAAACTGTGGCTGCAGTTTATTTTGGTAATGAGCATGAGGTTATACGACTTGATATGTCTGAGTATCAGCAGGTTGATTCAATCGCTAGATTGATTGGCTCTGAGTCTGATCCAAATGGCGGGTACTTAACAGAAGCAGTGAAGCGCCAACCGTTTGCAGTTGTGTTACTTGACGAATTAGAAAAAGCACATCCTGATATTTTAAATATATTTTTGCAAGTTATGGATGATGGTCGGTTAAC
>JAUIEQ010000087.1 GCA_030429785.1 bacterium | reverse complement strand
GCCTTGATCAATCGCCAGGACACCGCCCCTCATTTTGGCTTGAACAAAACCATGGTCGCCAGCAGGCGAAACCAAAAAAATAGCACTTTTGCCAAGACTAGGCATTCGGCGAACACTCACATTTGCTCGGATATTGCCGATGTCGATTGTGGTAATACGGCTGTACTTTTCACCCATCTTTAGTGGTGCATACGCAGACATAATAGACTCCCTTTTGTTATGAGTTTGGGTTAGGGTTAGGTATATTTTTAGCGATTATAAATCGCGTATTAGTTTGATTTTGGTGTCAGGTCGAGCGTATACTTGGATTTTTTTAGGTTTTTGACTGACGGAAAAATCTTGACCGTTATATGTAACCTTTGCGCTCTCGCCCGCAATTATCACATTACCAGATGAGTTTGGTCCAAGGGTTACATTGCGATTATTAGGATTGGGTAGTTGTTGAATGAGTACTAGAACCTGATTATTTTTTCCCCCACCGATCTACAGTGAACTGCAAGCTGTTGTTGTAGGGCAGTATATCAAACGAAACAGTGTAATTGGGTTGGTCTGGTACAGGTTCATGAAGCAACTCTATTGCAGAGTCTTTTTGAACATAAATAGCTATTCCGCGAACATGGATATACTGTTCGCCTGGAATCAATGTAGCTACCATGACTAATCCTTTCTTTGGTTTGTTTTTAAAGAAAATAATGGATAATCATAGTCTTTTTTGATGGTTTGTCAATACAAAAGCCCTTTTGGCTACAAAAAGAGCTAGTATTCAGTTATTTTGAATAATAGCGTTATTGGGCCAATGCTTGATTGTCTGAACCCAAAATGATGATGTAGTCAGCTAGAGCTGCGTCTTCATCAAGTGAGACAACATAATCAATGACAGCTTGCGGTGTCTCATCTTCGTATTTAAAGTCAATCAAATTTTTAAGTTGATTGTATGATTCAGCGTTCTTATTTTGGTTCCGGTCATACAGGATGGTTTTTTTGAGGTTTTGATCAGTGTTGTTGGCTGTTGCCACAATTTCCATACGAAGTTTGGTGATGTCAGTAGCAACTGCCGCGGCATATCCTGGGATAGTAGTTCCGTTAAGTACAGCAACAAAAATCTCACCATCATCGAGAATATTGACTGGTTCAGGTTCTTGTAGTGCTTGCTTGGTATCTGACCTAGGCGTGTCGGTAGTAGCATCAACAGCTCCTTCGCCAGGTGCAATGACAGGCTCTTCAATAATAAAAAGATCATTAATGGTCTGACGAATAACAGTGAAATTGCCAAAGCCTGCTTGCGGAACTAGTAAGTATGCGCCAGTGACTGGGTCGATAGTTGATTGCAAAACACCTTGTGGTCCATCGATCAAAACTAATTTAGCAACATTTGATTGACGGACGTTTTGTCCTAATTGCGCAAATCGAACTACTTCATCAGTTGCTATGTTTGTCTCAACATATTGGGTGATGTTGGTATAGAGCGATAGTAGTTTGGTTGGACTAAGCAATGTATTGTATGACAGTACTTTGTCTTTGATGGCAAAGAGTACTTTTTGTTGTCTGGCAGAACGTGCGAAGTCAGATCCTTCGCCATTGTCGGGTGAATGTCGTGAGCGTGAGAATTTGAGAGCAGTTGCGCCATCCATGTGTTGTTCGCCTGTAGTGAAACTTACGGTCTGAAAACCAAATTCGTCATTAGGAAATTGGTAGTCCGTAAATGATCGTTCGACAAATACATCGATTCCGCCAAGATCATCAACCAAGTCTTCAAAGCCATTGAAATCAATCGTGACATAATACGCAACTGGTTCGTTAAGCACTTCACTAACAGTCTGCATCATGAGTTCTGGTCCACCATACGCATATGCATTGTTGATTTTGAGCCATCCATACCCTTCAAGATTAACGGCAAAATCACGAGGTATGGAGACTAGCGCTACTTGTTCAGTTGATGGTTTGAATTTTGCAATAATGATTGTGTCAGCGAGGTAGCCACCTTCCCAGTTATCACCACCCATGCCGACAAGCAAAATATTAATCATGTCTGCTTTTTCACCAACGAGCAGATCTTTCTCAGGGGTGAGTACTTGTGAAATTGATTTGAGCCAGGGCAGTGATGACAGTCCAGATGAAAGCGGGCTAGCTGCTGCTTGGATATAGATAAAACTAGATGCTATAAAAACCCCCAGCGCCAAAAAAAGAATCAACCCTTTTTTGCGTCGCCGTTTTGGGATGATTGTGTTTTGGGAATGCTTGGTTGTAGTTGTGTCATTTGCGGTTAGCTCATTCGTATCGTCAGGTAGGTATTGTTTGCTCATAACATTATGGTATAGGAGGGGATAGTGTGCACCATGCACAAAGCTTTGCGTAGTACACAAAGCTATAGAATAAATTATACGTATTATAGCCATCAGCGTCAACTTGATTTTTCTTGATTTTCTGATACAATAAGCAAATGAATTCACCTGTACATGCTAACATTAGCGCATGTATCTCTAATTATTGTATTAGTCTGTATGGATAACCCCTTCCAACCCAAGCCACAGCCATGGTGGCAACAAACCTTGTCGTACAGTCTTGAAATCATAAAAGTATTTTTGATTGCTTTGGTTATTGTTGTTCCTGTTCGGTTATTCTTGTTCCAGCCGTTTTATGTCCAAGGTGCAAGTATGGAGCCAAATTTTTATGACCGTGAATATTTAATTATTGACGAGTTGTCATATAGATTGCGAGCACCAGAACGAGGTGAAGTAGTTGTGTTTAAGTATCCAAACAATCCACAACAATATTACATCAAGCGTATTATTGGCATTCCAGGAGATACAGTAAAGGTAACGGATGGTGATGTGTTTAGAATTGATACTGACGGCGAGGTGGTATTGATTGATGAGTCTGAGTATTTGGATGATGCAGTAACAACACAATCATACAATGTCTCTGAAATCACATTGGATGAGGAGCAATATTTTATGCTTGGTGATAATCGATCAGCTAGCTATGATTCCCGATACTTTGGTTCTGTAGCTGATTCTTTTTTGGTTGGACGCGTGCTTGTTCGTGTGCTGCCATTTGATCGATTCAATTGGTTTGGTTATTAATAATAAGAAATCGTATGACAGCAGATACAAAATCTGATGCCCCAAAAAAACGTGGTACCCGCGCAATCAAAACATTGCGAGGTATGCGTGATATCATGCCTGAAGATCAAAAATATTGGGACTACCTCCGTATGCAAGCACGTGAGTTTTCTCACAGTTACGGATTTCGACGGATTGATTTGCCGCTGATGGAGCCTGAGCAACTGTTCAATAGGACTGTTGGTAAGACATCGGATATTGTTGAAAAAGAAATGTATACGTTCGTTGATCAAGGTGGTGATAAAATTGCATTGCGCCCGGAGGCAACTGCCTCAGTTGCGCGAGCATATATTGAGCATGGTATGATCAATCGACCGCAACCAGTGAAGCTGTTTTATGAAGGGCCAATGTTTCGTCGCGAACGACCACAGTCTGGTCGGTATCGGCAATTTCATCAATTTGGATTTGAAGCTATCGGCAGCCTTGATCCATTGCTTGATGCGCAGGTTATTTTTATGAATTACCGATTGCTTAAGTCAGTTGGTATATCAAGTATGGTTCATATTAATAGTATTGGTGATGAAGAGTCGCGACCAAATTATCAAAAAGTATTAGTTAGTTACTATCGAACTAAGCGTAGTGAGTTATGTGAAGATTGTCGAAAACGATTGAACAAAAACCCATTGCGATTGCTTGACTGCAAAGAAAAAGACTGTCAAGAAGTGGCCAAAGCCGCACCGCAGTCAGTTGATTATTTGACTGAAGCATGTCGTGAACATTTTATGCAAGTGCTTGATTATCTTGACGAAATGGACGTGCCGTATTTTCTAGATCACACGTTGGTTCGTGGTCTTGATTATTACACTCGAACAGTGTTCGAATTTATGCCTGATGGCAATGATGAGCAAACACGCCAAGCAGCCTATGGTGCTGGCGGTCGTTACGATGATTTGATTGAGTCGATTGGTGGTCGTGAGCATACCCCAGCAATTGGTGTAGCGATGGGCATGGAGCGGATTATTAATGCTATGAAGGCACAAGAAGTTGATATTCCTGATGCAACTGCCTGTGAAGTGTTTGTAGCTCAAATTGGTGAAGAGGCTAAGAAAAAAAGCATGATGTTATTTGAGGATCTTCGGTCTGCAGGGTTGTGTGTAGCCGAGAGTCTTGCAAAGGAAGGCTTGAAGAGTCAATTAGAAGTTGCAAATAAGAAAGGTGTGAAATACGCATTGATTTTGGGTCAAAAAGAAATTATGGATGG
>JAUIEQ010000086.1 GCA_030429785.1 bacterium | reverse complement strand
CAGCTTCAATCACAGAAATGTAGGAGTCGGACAAAGTGAATTCACCAGTTGCAAAATACTTACCAATCATTGCAATCTCGACAACTTTTTTGGCGTGCGCAGGCTTATCAAGCAATTGCTTTTTCCATGACGTTAGATTACTTGCTTTTGCTGTGAGCTTGAACTTATGCAAAATGCGATCATCAAGATGTTGATCTTTGTACAGCAGTGGCACTTCATAAATACTATCAACATCTTCAGATGAGATAATGTCCTCCACATCTACGTTGCAGTACAGGGAAATTTTTTCTTTACGTTTTTTATCAAGCGGTTGCGAACTTCTTGTAAAAATAAAATCTGGTTGAATACCTGCCGCATTGACTGTTTGCACTGCGGTCTGAGTTGGCTTGGTTTTCATTTCCCCAATCTTTGCAGGTGTTGGCAAATACGAAACCATAGCAAACAACACTTTACCTGGGTGCTTATACTTCATTCGACGAGCAGCTTCAAGAAAAATCAGATTCTCATATTCACCGACTGTACCCCCAATTTCTATCAATACAAAGTCTGCCTTTGATTTTGTAGCTAATGCCTTGATTCGTCTGATCACTTCATCAGGAATGTGCTGAAACGGCTGCACGCATTTTCCACCATATTCTAAATTACGCTCTTTCTCAATAACTGATTGCCATACCATACCCTGGGTCATGTAGTTACTTGCCGACATTTGTTGTCCTAAGTAACGCTCATAATTACCAATATCCTGGTCTGTTTCTAGACCATCATGAGTCACAAACACCTCGCCATGCTCAGTTGGATTCATCGTACCAGCATCAACATTAATATACGGATCAATTTTCATAGCAGTCACAGAAAAACCACGACTTTGCAGCAACGTGGCGATTGATGAGGTTGCAATACCTTTGCCAAGACCTGACAATACTCCTCCCATAACAAAAATATATTGTGTTTGTGGCATACAGAAAAGTTAGTAAAAAATAGCTACAAAAAAACTGCACAAGTGCAATCTATATAATACAAGCATATCATTTTTTTTGCTTCACAACAACAGGAACAGTCAAGCGAATATTGTGACCAAGTATAAACTCAACCGTATGCTCGCCTATAGTTTTTATATGCTTTGGCTTCATACTTGCTACAGATATCGCTATATGAGCCTGGTTAATAACATTTTGCACGTCCTGAATGTCAACAGCAGAATACAGCGTCCCCTGTTCGTTACAGTCTCTCTGTACTATAAACTGCAACTGCTTCAACGCAGCACGAATGGCATCAATATCTTTGTCTGTAGTTTTTTTTCGAGACTTTTTTGAAGCGATAGCCAACTGTGCTTGAGAGTCACTAATGGGCGCAGCTAATTTCTGAGGAATGAGCTTATTTTGTGCAAAACCAGGTTTAACATCTTTAATATCTCCTTTCTGCCCAACGTTCTGAACTGATTGTAATAAAATTACTTTCATAAGCTATTGCTGCAAAAATTCTAATGCTGCATCTAATTGAGGATCTGAACCAGCATTAAAATCATCAATAGTTAATTCAACCTCATGGTCTGGCGCAATTCCTACATGATTAATTTCTCGATTCAGCGGAGTTAACCACTTTGCAATTGTTACTTTGAGCGACGAACCATCACTGAATTCAACCAGGTCCTGGACTGAACCTTTTCCAAATGTAGTTTCGCCGATTATGGTTGCCAAGGCATGATCTTGCAACGCACCAGCCAAAATCTCAGATGCAGAAGCAGACCCGCCATTCACCAAAACAACTGTCGGAATACCTTTAAACAATGGCTCTCCATAGGCAAAATGTTCACTACGCGTTCCATCACTAAACTGCTCCGCAACAATCAACTCACCATCATCGACCCAATATCCAGTGAGCTCAACAGCAACATTCAAAAATCCACCTGGATTATTTCGCACATCCAGCACAATACCATTTGGGTTTGCTGCCAACACTTCCCGAGCAATACGTCGAAACTCTCTATCAGTATCTAAATTAAAATAACTCAAACGGATGTGTGCGATACCGCTTTCTTTTTGTTCCCAAGATACACTGATCAAATCAATATCATCACGAACAATAGAAACATCTCGAGGCTCCTCTTCACTTTCTCTAAAAATAGTCAAAATAACTTCTGTACCCTTTTCTCCACGAATCCTACCAACAGCTTCGTCAATACTCATACCCGCTGTAGGCACAGCATCAACTTGCAAAATTTTGTCTCCACTCATCAAACCAGCTCGATCAGCAGGTGTATCTGGCAATGGTGCGACTACTTGTAAAATATCATCACGAATCGCAATCTCAGCGCCAATTCCCTGAAATTCACCACTAAGCTCAGTAGTAAAATCAGTTGTTTCGGGCGGATCCAAAAATACTGTATACGGATCACCGACTGATTGAACCAAACCAGCTAAGCTACCATAAAACAACTGCGGGTCGAGTAGTTGATCTGCGTCAATGTATTTCTCTTTCAACGTATCAATTACTTCCCAATATAAACCAAAATCAACTTCTTTTTGCCAATGAGATGGAGGCTCAGCACCAGTATTCGTCAGAACTGGATTTGCAGCAACCTGCGGATTTGTTGGACTCAGCAACCACCCAGCAATAAAAGCTATAATAATTAATACGACAGATACCGTAATAGTGCGATATGGGCTCTTTTTTGAGAATTGTACTGATTGTTCATTCATGAAACCAAAGCAAATAGTAGAAATAATCTACTTTATTGTAGCACAACCATGCGCTTCTGAGAAACTTTTGTGCTATTTACTTTTTGTGCTAAAATTAGCATATAGTTAATTAATTTATACACTTACAAGACATCTGCATTGCGATGATCTTTCTACGCTGATTCTTAACCAACACTATGACCTTACGATTTCGACGTGGCTTGTATACGCTAGCAATAGCAGCTTTTTTAATCGCAGCTCCATTACTGATCGCGTACACGTCAGGCTATCGCTATGATGCGAGCAAGAACAGATTTATTCTCACGGGCAGCATTTTTGTCCGAACACAACCTGAAGATGTTGAAATTTTTCTGAACAATACCCGCGTTGGAACCGCCTCGCCACTTCGGCTCAATCATCTCCTGCCAAACCGCTACACCTTAGAGGTAATGAAAGATGGTTATCATACGTGGCACAAAGAGCTTGAAGTCAATCAAAAAGAAGCTACATTTGCTGAAAATATTATTCTATGGCCAACATCACCGACTAGCTCCCATATTGCAACTGGAACCATTTCTGAAATAACGATTGACGCACAATCAACTCGACTAATTTGGCAATCAGAAAATGTCATACATGGACACAACTTACTGAATAACAACACTCAAGACATACTTGAACTAGACACATCAGAACCGACAACATTCACCTGGGCAAGTGATGATGTTCACGTTCTAGTGAACCAAAACAGTAAATATTGGCTTGTTAATAAAAACGATTTTTCAGTCCGTGCGCTTCATGCCATTCGCGGCTTAGCTAATTCAGAGTTAAAGCTTCATCCAACCCTGGCTGATGTTATCCTATACAAAACAACTACTGGTGTTGAATCGTACAACTTAACCACTTTGACTCGACAATCAGTAATTACTGAACCAGTAATAGATTTTGCGTGGCACAATAATGCTTGGTATTATCTTCGTGCTACCGAACCTGTATCGCTAGTAATCAAATCACAAACAACCCCTGATCTTAGTAACGTCGCTTACCAACTACCAAGCGCCCCGTCCTATAAGCTAATCAAAATCATTGCTAATCAAGCATTTGTGTATCAACCAGAAACGCAAACATTGTATCGATTTACCCTAGATCCAGAAAACTTCAATACCACATCACAAATTATAAAACCAGTCACAGACTGGCAATTTAACACCCGCAACACACGACTGTTATTGTCAAACAATTGGGAGGTTTGGTCAATTGATCTGACAACAAATGAGTCACGTATTATTACACGGCTCAGTGAACCGATTACGGCTGCTCAGTGGTATGCTGATGAAAACTATATCTTGATTGAACTGACTGATCGAGTTGAAATGATTGAACTTGACAATCGTGATCATCGGAATCATGCTGCGCTCAAACAAGCCGATGTATTGCATGATGCTCTACTCGACCCAAATGGGGAGTACCTATATGTAAACTCAACAGACGCTGAAAAAACTATATTGGAACGCTTGGATATTTTTGAACGACCAACAACTATTTTACCATAACTACAGTTCTAATAACGCCACCTCACCTCGTATCGCATCAGCAGTATGCTCCATATCATCATCGTTTGTAGAGCGTCCTCCCTGCCACATGCGCAAGCCATCGCCCTGAGTACGAGGAATGATGTGCATATGAGCATGTAAAA
>JAUIEQ010000085.1 GCA_030429785.1 bacterium | reverse complement strand
GGGCTCAGTTGCGCTGGTGTCAGCACCAACCACCACGGTGATTGGGTTAGTGACATTTGCGAACGCGTAGGGCGGAATCCAGTCACCACCAACCTGATGCACAATACCAAGGTAGTGCGTATCTGCAGGAGTGATGCTGTGATTGAACGTGTAGTTGTAGATGCCGTTACCAGCAATCGTCAGTGGTCCATGTGTTGTAATCAGTGAATCAAACGCACCTGCTTTGGTAAATGCTGCTAGTGCGAAATTGTCAGTGGATACTGGATCACCAAGATCATTGTTCTGAAAAGCCACATCAATGCTGAACTGTTCACTTGATTCTGGATCACTCGGACTTGCGCTTAGGGTCTTCAAGATAAAATACTCAACTGGCAAGTTGAGCTGCTCAACCACCAGTTGCACGGGCATAGTCACACCAGTCTGCGTTGGGAATAGTTCCCAAGCAGTACCGTTGTTTGACCATACTAAGGCAATGTCATAGGTACCTGCAGTAGCATAGTTGAAACTCAATTGCCGCCAAGCAGTAGCACCTGCGTTGACTGAGAGCATGAGGTCTTGTGCAAGTACTGCTTGTACTACAGTTCCCTGCATTCGAGCGATACCAACATGCTCAACAGATACCTGATTACTGGTTGGATTGTGCACCTGGTAGTCAAACGTAATTGGGTACACCGTATTGGCTGATATGGGCGCTGAAAACTCAGCTACCTCAAGCTCCGTACCACCAGCATTACTGCCAGTGACGGTAAGCGTGCGAGGATTCTGCACACCAGGCTCAGTATTAAACAACGTGTAATTGATGTTGTCACCTGAGTGAGCCATCGCCAAGTTGTACGTCCCACTTTGTGGCAAACTGAAGTTGAGCTCAGTAGTCCACGCACCAGTTCCGGGAATCGTAAGGTTATCGACTGTTGCAAGAATGCTTGCAATTGAACTGCCTTGCATTGCAACAACACTGATATGCGCGAATGTAACGCTTTGCGCATCACTATTCACCAGACGAAACCGACCAGTGGTTGTCTGCCCTGCTTCTGCTGGATCAGGTAGATAAAAGAAGTCATTGAGCAGTACATTCTCCGTACTGGCGCCATTGACATCAAGCACCATTGGAATTAATCCATTGGGATTATCACCAAAGGTGATGCGATGGTTTGGGTCACCATTTGACCAGTGAATTGATACATACTGATCAAAGCTGTACGTAATACCAGCCACAGTTGAGAAGGTTTGACTTTGTCCAGGTGAGAGGACAACTGGGTTGGCGTTGTTAACGACGAGGTTAAACGTTGTCTGAAACCCATTACCTTCGCCATAGACATACACTTCAGGCATAGTCGCCGTCTGCGTGCCTTCATTCGTCAGTGTAAAGGTGATCGTGATGTTGTCATTCACTTGTGGTGTGTAGTCAGAGGATGAAATCGCTGTGACCTTGACATGCGGTGCGGTGTTGGTGACGAAATTACCAATGTCATATGTTCCACCACCAGTTCCATCAACCACAAAGCTTGCGTCTACTTGATTGGTGATTGTGTTACGAGCATGCACAGTATGATCACCACTCGTGAATTCCACGGTCTCAGTTGCACCTGGAAGTACTGTTGCAATACTGAAATTACCAGAGTTTTCAAGGACATAGGCTGAGGAGGTGGTGTTGTTGAAGTTGACTGGATTAGTAATGATTTGATTGCCATTGCTATCAAAAGCTCTGACATCATTCCCACCATGCCATTCCATGTGACCAAGCTGAAAATCCTGCCGTGTGATTGAACCACTAGGGTACTCATCACTACGCGCTGCTCCGAGAAGCAACCAACCTTCGTTTTCCATATACCAGCTCCAAAAACCTTCTTTGAGAAGATGAGCGGTGATGGTGTATGGGTTAACAATGATTGATGAATACTCGTGGTCAAAACCATTGTTTTCACCGTAGAAGTCTTGGATGTGAAAATCGCCATACGGATGAATATACCGGGTGCCGCCATTCAAGTCAATCGGCTCACCAATATAATATCCTTGAGCTGCATATTGTTGCTTGAACGTGTTGAATCGTCCAATCACAAGCTGACCAAGACCACCCCCTTGTGTACCGTCTGCAACCTTGCCTAGGTAATTATTGGCAATCAAAAAATCATCTGGATCGTGGTAGTGGTCCAAAATGCCTTGAAATTGATCAGCAGGCCATTTGGCTGCTGGCCAAGTAGTAGCAGAGAATCCTGGAGCAAATGAAATATTCCCATTAGCATCTATACTGAGAAATGCGTCACTACGTATTTCAAAATGAAGATGTGCTGATCCAGTGCCGCTGTTGCCAACCGTACCGATCTGAGTAGTTGGGTACACAACATCACCTATACTCAAGCCAGACGCTGCTTCGCGATGCGCATAAAACGATAACCGCAATGTCTCGTCTGGAAGTTTGTGTACAATAGCGATGTAGTGACCAAAGCCAGAACCATTGCCACTCACACTGTATCCTTCAGCCAGAATAACTCCTGTCGCACAAGAATAAATAGGTCGACCGAGTTCACTGTTACCGTTTCCCTCACCATTCCAGTCATTACCGGGATGATAATCGCCACAGTCAGGGCTAGTGCCAGTGTAGCAGCCACCATTATATGTCAGATTGGTGTTGTGATTTGTGGCTGTGTACCAGCCAGTTGTGTTTTGGGTTCCATTTTCACCTGGAAAGACTTGTGTGAGATAACCATCGTTGAGATATCGATAATTCCACTCCAAATCAATTTCTAAATTAGTATACCGCTCACCAACTGGCATGTACCAATATGTTGCAATTGGAACATCGTCAGTGTTAACGGTTTGAGCAAAACCAATACTTGTAAAGTTCAATACATACAATAGCGTAATAAAAAATGAAAATTTCATTTTTTATCTCCTTTGAGAATTGAATATAGCTAGTTACCTTAATAAGTTACTACAACCACATCAAACAATACTCCTTTCCTACTGATGTAGTGTGAAAGTTATAAATTATATACTTAACAGATTCTTTATTAATCTATAATAGACAATAGAGATGTTACATAGATGGATTCATGTATTTCTCCCGCAGGTGCAAACCACATCGCCAAGAAAACTCCATTTAAATTAAAATGAGAGACTCCGTATATAAGAACATCTTTACTTTCAACATACTCATCATTAATAAGTTGAAAAGATGTGACTTTAGTTCCACCTAACTTGTAGTTCGCTACTTTTCTTTTAATACCTTTAGTTGCGAGTCGATCAATCTCACTTTCTAGATAGCTCTCAAGATCTTCTTCACTTTCAATCTCAGTCAAAACTCTAACAAAAACTCCATAATCATTATTAGGTCCTATAGGACTGGGTGAAAGCTGCATATATTCTGAACCCCTATATTCAATAGTGTTATCAGAAGTTCGATGCCAATCCCCTGGATACCGAAACTCAAAACCATACTCCTCATTCCGATACGTCTGCCAGTCACTTGTATCAACATTTGCTGCGAGTTCTTCAATATCAAGTACTGCTATTTCAGTCTCCTGTGTGTTTTGGTTAGATATTGTGTTTGCTTCAGATTCACTCTGTTCTGTGTTGTCATCTACTGCATTCATTTCTGTAGATTCATTCATTGTATTTGGTTGTCGAAGAACAGTTGTTTGTTGGTGCAGCACAATACTTCCACTGCCGACAATGGCAATAGTGAGAGCTGCTATAGGTACAACAATTTTTGTGTACATAGTGATAGGTTAATTAACTATGAATCATTAGCAAAAAATACATACTCTCCTATTCTAGTATACTGTAACGATTCTGAACGTTTTTGCCAATGCATATTGTTTTCCCTACCGTGTGCAATGTAATACGTGTAGGTTGTAGCGTCAAACAGAATAGTACAATCTGTCCGACTATGGAGCATTGATGCTTTCTTTTCGCTAGAATAAGCCTTATTAACTTGAATAGACGTGTAGTGCGGAGTGGACGGAAAAGCAACGCAAATTAATTTTACCAAAGATCAACACAAGCGCCTATCTCGAAATTGCTCTGAAACCTGCCAAATAACTTTATGAAGCCCTAACAAACTCTTAGACACTGCATGACTTTCTATTTTTAACAAATATCCTTCTTCTGGAGTCGTAAATATATATGAGTAATTACCAGATAATACTATCGACATACTAAAACTTATATCGTTCGGCATCAAGCGCACTAATTGGTATTTCTTTATCATTTCAATCTCATTTGTATACCGAGCAAATAACTGATAGTCGCTATTTGGAAATAAAATTTTTATTTCTAAAATAGACCCAAGTGAAAATATGGAATATGTCATTTCAAATTTTATACATAATTCTGAAAATTCACGAAGAGGAAGCGAAGAGCAAGGTTGAGATTTCCAAAATTAATCTTTCTGTTTAGGAAATTCTAG
>JAUIEQ010000084.1 GCA_030429785.1 bacterium | reverse complement strand
AAGAATCATTGCAGGTAATCACAAATTTGTTTCTATCAAAAAAACAGACACTATTGTATTTTCATCTTCGGTGATTCCAGGTAATGAAGCAACAGTACAACGCGTGAAAGACAACTTGTACCGACTATCTGATAATATTATTGATTCCAATATCATGGATGTCCACTCTGGTGGGCACAGTACTCAATCAGATATTCGTGAAGTACTCAACCAAATCAAACCTGACTATTTCTTGCCTGTATACGCCTACCACTTCATGCTCAAAGAAACCGAAAAACTAGCGCATGAAGAAGGATTTGCCAAAGATCAAGTACATGTACTTGATAACGGCTCTGTCTTTGAAATCAAGCAAGGAAAAATCCAAGTAATACACGATGAGGTTAATACAGATTATGTATTTGTTGATGGTCTTGGTATTGGAGATGTATCAAATGTTGTACTGCGTGATCGACAAGTCATGTCATCAGATGGCATGCTGGTAGTTATTGCAACGATTGATAAAAAAACTGGTCGTCTCATCAACAATCCTGATTTGATTTCCCGAGGATTTATCTATATGAAAGAAAGCAAAAAATTGGTTGAAGACACCAGAAAAAAAACCATCCAGTTACTCAAAGATGCTGATCCACGAACATCAGCACAGGAACAATACATCAAAGAAAAAATTAGAAATAATCTTGGTAAATTCTTATTCCAGAAAACCCAACGACGACCTATGATATTGCCAGTTATCATTGAAGTGTAATTTTCTAATCCACTACACAAACAAAAACCCCGAATAATCGGGGTTTTTGTTTGAGGTAATAAGTATTACCTACTGATTATTAACATCGACTTTTCAGTCGACGCTTTACTATAGCATACATTTCGTTTTTGTCAACCTAATTTCCTTTTTATTTTTTTTCTTGAGTATTATAGTTTAATTTTTTTTCTTTATTATTAAAAAATAACTTTATGACACTTTTTTAGAAAAAGTATCCAACCTGCCTGCCTACCGGCAGGAAATCTACGCCAATTCGGGAAAGCGACCTGACAACAAAGAGATGAATGGAATGTAAAAACTCACCATGTTTGAGTGAATCCCCCGACGTGTCGGGGGATGAGCGAGTTTGGTGAGTTTCATGTAATGAGTCCTTTGTTGTGGGAGCTTGGACGTTGGCGCTATGTTTTGGTTACTTTTTAAAAAGTAACATAACAATTATTTAATAATAAAAGCGTATAAAGAATTTTAATCAAAAAATCTCGTAAATAAAATTTGATTTACTGTATAAAAACGAAAATTACTCTCCGCTTTGTTGCCGCCACATTGCAGCATACAACCCTTGCTTACTCAGTAGATCATCATGAGATCCTTGCTCGACCAATCTGCCTTGCTCAAGCACAAAAATAACATCAGCATGCATAATAGTCGATAGCCGATGCGCTACCAACACACGAATCAGGTCTGGGTAACGTTGTTCAATATCCTTAACTGTCTTAGTAATTGCTTCTTCAGTCAAAGAATCAAGACTTGATGTAGCCTCATCAAAAATCAATAACTCGGGTTGACGCAACAATGCGCGAGCAATTGCCAAGCGTTGACGTTCTCCGCCTGATAATTTGATGCCACCTTCGCCAATTATTGTATCAAGACCTTTGGTGCCACGATCTATAATAGACTGTGCTGCCGCAGCTGCAATCGCTTCCTCGCACTCAGCCTTTGTGGCATCTGGTTTGACAAACAACAAGTTCTCCATAATTGTTCCTGAAAACAACTGTGTTTCTTGTGCCACTAAACCTATTCGACGTCGCAAAGCAACAAAATCAATATCATACACATCATGCGCATTAAAAGTCAGTTTACCTGAAGTTGGATAATACAAACCAGCAAGCATTTTAACTAACGTTGACTTACCTGCTCCGCTCGGCCCGACAAACGCAACTGTTTGTCCAGCACGTATATCAAAAGTAATATCCTGCACAGATGGATCTTCGGCTGATGTATACTGCAGTCCAACTCCATCAAATGAAATGGTGTTCAAGCGATCGATTGTTACAGCATGTTCTGGCTGTTCTTGAATTGGTTTGTCCAAAATATCTTGCAACTGCTTCATACTAGCTTGTGCTTCACGATAGTTTGTCGCCAACGTTCCAAATTCCTGCAAAGGAGCAAATACAAAAAATGAATAAAATAACAAACTAAAAAACTCACCCAAAGACATAAGCTGCTCAAAAACAAGCCACAACATCAGCACCGTCAATGTCGAACGTAGCGCATTGACCAACGTCCCCTGAATGAAACTTAACCGTCGAATTAATTTGACTTTGGTTAATTCCAGTTGTAACACTTGCTCATTAACGTTGTTCAAGCGCATAATTTCCTGCTCTTCTAGCCCTAAGCTTTTTACCAGTTGAACATTTCGCAAGGTCTCAGTTGTTGCGCCTGCTAAGTCTGCTTGTCGTTTCACAATCGTCTCTTGTGCTTGTTTGATTTTTCGACTTACCAAATACGTAGTAAAGCCAAGCAAAGGAATAATCGAAACATACAACAGCCCAACTGACCAATGTACATAAAACGCATAACTTAACACAAAGATAATCCCAACCAAAGACAAGAACAAAACATTGATTATTGATGCGACGAGTTTTTTGGCGTCATCACGAGCCTTCTCTAACTTCAATAATGTTTCACCTGAACGTTGGTCTTCATACACTTCATATGACAATGAAAATGTGTGATCAACACTATGTGCATACAATCGAGCACCAAGACGCTCAGTAACAACATTAACGTAATAGTCCTGGAACGTTTTGGCAGTACGAGAAACCAATGCCACACCAACAGCTGCTGCAGTGAGCCATAATATTCCAGAAATAAACTCTTGCCGCGTCAATTCATCAAACCGAGTTGCGTAGTTATCAATAATCATCCGAAAAATTTGCGGGTCGAGCAATGAGAAAACTTGATTAATAGTGGCCAAAAACAACGCTCCAATGAGCGGTTTTTTTGAAAGTTTGAGGTATTGTTTGATCAAATTCATATACTAATATTCGTCTAGTTGCGCTTTGTATGTTTCAACTTCAGCAAAGAATCGCTCTTTGTTCTCATCCGCAATTGGCTCTCCTGGTGGTAGAACTTCGAGCAATGGATTAATTTTTACACCGTTTTTTACCATTTCATAATGCAAATGTGGCCCAGTAGAAAATCCAGTTGAACCAACATACCCAATAGTCTGCCCTTGCGAAACACGTTGACCATTACGAACTGCGAATCCTGACAAGTGCGCGTAATTTGTTGAGTATGTTCCATTGTGTCTAATGCTCACTTTATTACCATACGGACCATCCCATCCTGCCAAAGTCACTGTCCCATCACCTACAGATCGAACTGGGGTGCCAGCAGATGCCGCATAGTCGATTGCTCGATGTCCGGTTGATACATTAAATGCGGCTACGTATCGAAGACCAGTAGTAAATCCTGAAGAAATATATTTGAAGGCAACTGGTGCTTTGAGAAACATTTTTTGTACAGAATTACCGTCCTGATCAAAAAAACCAATGTTATCTTCATGCTCTTCAAAATAGTATACGTAATTTTCAGTACCACGATTGACAAACTTTCCAGCAAAAATCCGACCAGGCATTACATACTCACCATCAAGATATCGCTCCTCATACACAAACGAAAACGTATCACCTGTACGAACATCAAGCGCAAAATCAACAGACCATTGAAATGCATTAGCCAATTCAATAATCGCACGCTCATCAATACCAGCATCAAGCGCTGCTTGGTACATCGATGTCTCGATCGTACCACCAGCTGCTCTGGTCCGTACTTCGTACTCAATCACTTCACGTTGCGCGATCCATTCAACAGCCTCAGCAATATCTGACGCACTTTCGTTACTTGCTGGAATATCAAAAACCATATCAGTCTCTGATTCAGTCACTGCTTCGACAGCAAGAGCATCTGCTGCAACCTTGCTAATAACCAACAACTCTTCAGAATCTATCTGGTACACAACCTTCCAAAAATCTTGTGTCTCCTTGTCATAATACAAATCAAGTGTACGACCAATGCGAATTTTACTCACGTCATACACATCTTCAGCTGCCAAAAAAATCTCCTGAGCAAGATTTGGATCAATATCAGCATCGGCCATTAACTTGCCAAACGTAGACCCTTCAACAATCGGCAATTGCACGACATGGTCTCGAGGTTCTGGCTCTTTCACAATTTCATCTCCCAACACCAAATCCTCTACTACGGGCTGACTTGTGGAATTTTTGCTGCGCACCACAAAAAAAATCGCTATACAGGCGACTACTGCTACCAAAACTACTATGCGTGAAAGTGTTTTTGAATTACTCATATGTACTTGCTAGTATAGCACGCGCAAAAACGTGAGCAATGCATTCTGAACAAATTTTGTATTCATAGTAAAAAATCTAGATTAAGCTAATGGTCACCGTATTTTGTCC
>JAUIEQ010000083.1 GCA_030429785.1 bacterium | reverse complement strand
GCGCCTATCGAGGTAAAACACATTCTTATATACTAGCTGAGTAGTAGTTAGGCGCGATTGCCATGCTTCACTCGCAATGACATAAGAACGAGGTCGAGTTTTACATATATTTGTCTGTGGATTTCCACAGATTTTTTTATTTTTTTATGGCAAAGACAAAACAACGAAAAGAGCAGGAAGTTCAAAAACTTGTTGAACGACTCAAGAGCAGCAAAGGAGCTGTGTTTGTATCGTATGACTCATTGACTGTTGGCGAGACTACAGCATTGCGACAAGAACTTCGTGCCGAAGGTGTTTCTTTGACCATGATCAAAAAGCGATTACTCAAGATCGCCTTGGAACAAGCTGGTATTACTGACGCAACAGTAGATGATCACAAGAAGAACATTTCTGTTGCAGTGAGTGAAACAGATGAAGTTGCGCCAGCGAAGTTGTTAGCAACATTTGCTAAAGCTCACGAAACAGTTGAGCTGCAAGGTGGAGTTTTGGAAAGTGCGTTTATTGATCAAGCACAAGTGACAGCGCTTGCGAAATTGCCAAGCAAAGATGAATTACTTGCTAAGATGGTTGGTTCGCTCAAGAGTCCACTATCTGGTATGGTAGGTGTTTTGTCTGGCACAACGCGAAGTTTTGTGCAGGTGCTTACTGCGATCAAAGAACAAAAAGCATAGTTTATAAGTATTTATTGAAATAATATGTCTGAAGAACAAAAAACTGAAGCAACAGAAGCTTCAGAAGAAAAAAAGGACGTTGTCGTTCCGGAAAAGTTCAAAAAGCTTGTAGAAGAAATTGAACAAATGTCAGTACTTGATCTTTCTGAATTGGTTTCAATTTTGGAAGATAAGTTCGGTGTGAGCGCTGCTGCGCCAATGGCAATGATGGCCGCACCTGGTGCTGCTGGCGGTGAAGAAGCTGCTGAAGAAAAATCAGCATTCACTGTTGAGTTGACTGGTGCAGGGGACAATAAGATTGGTGTGATTAAGGCAATTCGAGAGGTTTCTACTCTCGGGCTTAAGGAAGCTAAAGAATTGGCTGACAATGCACCATCAGTTGTTGCTGAAAATGTGAAGAAAGAAGAAGCTGAAGAAATGAAAGCGAAGCTTGAAGAAGCAGGTGGTCAAGTTACATTGAAGTAATTACCAACAACCTGTTATACAAAAAAAACCGTTTGAGTGATCAAGCGGTTTTTTTGCATGCCTGGTAATATATCCTTACTGAACTGTGAATTGCACTACGTAAATTGTGCTGCCATTTAAGAGATACACAGTGACTTGATTGCCTTGTTCAATGACAACCATGTCAGTCAGCGCATTAAATTCAGGTGAAGAAAACTGTTGTACAAAATCACCGTCTTTTGTAAATAGTAAGAATCGTTGATATGCTGGGTCAAGCACATACAAAGCATTGCTGTCTGTTGTTGTATAGAGTTTTGTTGCTTGTGTAAGCGATGGATCAATTGATTCGAAATTCCATGATGTTTTCTCACCTTGATTGAACTGGACCAAGCCTTCATTGCCATCAAGTACATAAATAACACCATCAATTGCAAGTGCGGTGGCATTGCTCAGGTCAAACGGTGCGTTGAGCCAATTTGAGCCGGCTTGAAACGACCCCCCGGAACGTAGGTGTCTGACTATTTGGTTGTTATTGCGGTCGATTCTATATAGACGGTTATTGAAAATAGTGAGTCCTGGTGTTGCGCTGGTATTACTCGGCAGACTCGTATTGATTGCTGTGAATTCAGCTGATGTTGTGTCAAGACTGGTGATTTGCGTATTGTCGTGAAAGAGAATGATATTAGCATCTGGGTCAGATGCGTCTTCTGAAATAGCGTGATTGATGTTCTGGATATTATTTGGCAAATCAAGAGAGACGAATTCTCCTGAACCTGGGTTTATCGCAGTCATTTGGTTGTTACTAACTGCGAATATTGTATTACCACCAACAGCAAGGTGGGCGGGAGTAGCCTTAAAGGAAGTACTAATATCAGCAAGTGCTAACGGGCTCGGGATGACTGTCAGTCGGTTTGCTTTTTGTAGGGCTTCTTGGTTGATGCTCTCAAGCTCTTCTTTGATCGTTGCTTGTTGATCTGTAGTTGTTGGCAAAGCAGCAATGGCATTTGTTGATTCGCTTAATAAGCTTCGAGCTCGAGCAAAGTCTTTAAAGATCATGGCTTGATCAGCTTGTGTTTGGATATTTTCTATTTCAGTTGCCTGGTCGTTAAAGTATGTATTGAGCTCTTGTTGTTGGTTACGTTGGTTCATGAGCGAAACACTTTGCCAAAATAGAACTATCATGATCAGGGCAGTGACTAACAACAACTTAGTATTGCGTGGCCAACGGTTGTATTGTTTTTTGAGTCTATCTAGTTGGTACAGGATTGATTTTGGAATTGCTTTGAGCTGTGTCATAATAGATTTCTTTGGAGCGGTGTTTCGTGCCTTTTTTGGACGTTTTGTAACAACATTCGTGCCAGTCATAGCTGATGAAACAGCTTGTGGTAGAGCGGATTTTTTTGGTACAAGCGTTTGAATTAAGTTTGGCGTTTTTTTGATTGCTGTAAGTATCTGTACTCCAAAAGTTGACGCGGTTGTCAGCACTTGTTTGCTCGGTTGAGTTCCTTTGGATAGTTTATTTATAGCACTTTTTGCTCCTGAGCTTATTTTTTGTAAGCTCTGTAGAGGTGATGGTGAGAGCCATGCGCTCGTTGTTTCTTCTGTGTCAATGAGTACTTTGATTGATTCAGAAGGAGTTAGATTTTGATCAATTATTCGGTCATCTGCCGGTTGCTCAGTGTTGGCGATTCCGGCTAGCATGAACCCAAGGCGGTATGTGGTATTTTCAGGAAGATAGCTCTTAAGCATTTCAACCGCGCCGTGAATTGGTAGTTTGTTGATGATTTCAGGAATTTTTTGTGTATCAAAACAATCCCAAGATTCATTGGTGGTAATAATAAGATTGTCATTTTCAGTCAGTGCGCCGCTATACATTCGTGAGAAAAACTTGTCAAAGCTTCGCGGAGATAAGCCGTATGTCATGCGGATAACGTCAAATACGCGATTCTTGCGAACAAGCATAAGCTTGAAATCACCATTGAGACTAAAATGCATTTCGTCGTCTTTGATGTATATTAACCCAACATGAATATTGCGGTAGTCACCAGTCGAAAGTATCGATGCGGTATGACGATTAACATAAGTAAAAATTTTTTCCAAGTGATCAACTGCAGTAATTTGTCGCGCTATTGTGGTAAAATCATTAATTGCGTCTCGAATAATTTCTTTGATCATTGCTAAATGTTCTTCAGGCAAAAAAGATTGTATAGCAACAATAAAGGTGCCAAGTTTTACATCAGTTAAGTCAAACGTTATAAACTCAATTTGGTTTGAACTACTTTTTGGTTCAGTAACGTATGTTTTGTGTACGAGAATTTGTTTGGACGACATAGTATAAAAATATGCTCAAGTTAGCCAAACTAACTAGAGGATTGTATGGTATCATAAGTTATATACAGTATCAATTGTACTCTAAGATACAGGTTTGGACAATAGTTACGTTTTGTGTTATGCTGACGCTTGATTGTAGCTCGCAGAAACTCTATTGTTAGCACGTATGTGGTATGCTTGAACACTTATTTAGTTCGAGAACGCGCGTTAAATTACTCAAGAAATTTTTGCTTAATCCGGAAGAGAAGTATTATGTGCGTGAACTCACTCGCGACATTGATGAACGAATCAATTCAGTTCGACGTGAATTGACTAATTTGGTTGATATCGGGCTTTTGATTACGTTTGATCAGAATCAAAAAAAATATTATCAGGTTAATACAGATTTCATTCTATTTGCGGAGCTGACCTCGTTGATTGTTAAAGCGCAAGGACTGCTTGAAGATAAAATTGTTGAAAAGCTTAAAAATATTCCTAATATCAAGTACTGCGTGTTGACTGGTAGGTTTGTGCATAATGATGAATCAAAGACGGATATTCTCATTGTTGGGAATAATTTGAATCAAAAAAAAATCACTGATGTTATTAAGCGACTTGAAAAACATTTTGACCAAGAAATTAACTATACAGTAATGACTACGCAAGAATTCAGGCAACGGAGTGAAATGACTGATCGTTTTATTTATAGTATAGTCAACGGTCCAAAAATTATTGTGGTTGATATGCTGTTTTCAGCACGCCAATGAGAATTAACCGATACATAGCATCATGCACACAGTACTCACGACGTGCAGCAGATGAATTTGTCGCAGCAGGAGATATCACTATAAATGAAACAGTTGTTACTGACCATACGTATCGCATTGAACCTGAAGATCAGGTTCGGTTTCGCGGTACGTTATTAGTGCCCAATAATCTGGTGTACTATGTGCTGAATAAACCAGTTGGTTATGTGACAACGGTCCGTGATCGTCATGCAAAAAAAATAGTAACGTCACTTGTTCCGCCTCAGCCACCAGTATTTCCAGTTGGTCGTTTGGATAAA
>JAUIEQ010000001.1 GCA_030429785.1 bacterium | reverse complement strand
CTGCGTAAGGGTTAATCGAATAAATTTCTCTAGCTGTGATAATTGCTTTATTCAAACCAAGATTTTGTATACCAGTCCTGATCCTATTTAAATTAGAAAGCTCTAATTCATCGAAATCAGCGATTTTTATCTTCTTCGATCCACCTTGGAGAATTAAAGAAAGACAAATGGAATTCCCAACACTTAGTCCAGCAATTCCAACTTTAGCATTATACCACTTCTTTTGTTCTTCATCAGTTATTAACAACTTATTCCTACTAGTTCTTACTGCAAAGAAAGACTCTTCTTCCAAGATGTGCACTAAGGTATTTAACCACGGATAATAAACCCACCTTCCTAAGACAAGCAAATCTTCCTTACTATATGACATCAAATGCTTCTGTACTTTTTTGTCTTTGTCTTTCTTTTTAATTAACGAGGGATTTTCTGTTAAAAAGAGCTCTGATAATTGTGACTCAATAGAATCAACTACTTTACTCACCTTCCCGCTAGCTAATAACTTCTCAAACTCTAAAAAACTACCACTGTTTTTGAGATTAAAAATCTGAGGGGCGTAACTCAGATCACTCTCTTTAGAATATAGTTGTGAGAATATTTCAGTATACATACTAAAAATTAATACTTATTATCACCTTATTGTATATATCTTGGCTTCAATCCTGGTTTAAAGTATTCACCAGTTTGATACTCATGTAAAATAACTCTAGGGGCCATATCTTGAGCAACGTTACTTGATGCATCTAAATACTCCAGATTAACTTCTCTCAACGTTTTCACTATTTTGTCTTGCAATATAGATGAAAATTCAATATTTTTCCGCAAATTATCACAAAGCTCTACATGAATCTCTAAGAATTCATTCATAGCTTTATCGTAAACTTTCTTCATAACAAATTTACCTGTAACCTTATTAAGCACCTCAGGATCTTCTAAAGCTAATTTAATGTTATCAGGATAAATGATTGCTGCATGCAACACAAGTGAATAATCACTTCTTCCATACAATGCTACAAACGGCAACTTCCAAGAATGAGACAACTTACCTTTCCAGTCAACCTTGCCTTCGTCTAGAACAGAACTAACTTCTTTGTATTCAATAAGCTCTCCTTCATCTTTTAGGTTAAAACGAATCAGGGGCAGTCCACTGGCTGCAGTAAAAATCAACTCCCTACTCACCACCTCCATAAACCGCCATAAAGGGTTGTATTGAAAAATATTAGGAACTGACTTATCATGAAATGATTTTGAAACATCGTTTTTTTTATCACTTAAAAATTTTCTAAATAAAATACTTAACGGAGTTTCGTAAGCCATCAACAGGAATTCAGTTGAGCCATAAGTACTATACGCATGCAATTCTTTGACTTTATTTTTTAATAAAGCTTGCAAATAGTCCCTCCATTGCTCAGTAAAACCTTCACTGCAAAATAAAAGCTTCATATATTTTGCTCTCATATCAATACCTTCTTGCAGCGCTGTCTCCAAAACATCTTTAATTAACAAGGGGTGTCCAAATAATAACACCTGTTCAAAATGACCAATAAAATTTCTCAGTATTTCTAAAATCTCTTGTTTTTTATTTCCTGGGCTAAACATAACTAAATCATATTCTTTTTGTGTTACCATAAAACTAGGCAGTACAGTAGCCAAACCTGAATCATAGATACCCATTGGAAAACACACTATTAGCAAGGTTGACATTTTATGTATTTCACAAAGTTCCCTATATAAAAGCTCATGCACTAATGCTGCTTCGTATTCTTGGCAACCCCCTCGAAGCCAAAATGTTGCCTTTCCGCTCATTCCAGAACTAACAGCACCTAAATTGGAACTAGTAAGCTTGCCGAACCAACTTAACTCTTCCAAAGAGTATTGTTGAATATAATTTTTCTTATCTGTAATTGGCAGTAATGAAAAATCTTCAATGGTTTTTATTTTTGAAGGATCAATTTTGTTTTTGCTTAAAAAATTTTTATAAGCCGGAACGTGTATGGCAGCTTTATGGAACAAACTAAGCGCTCTCTCGTCTCCTTTTTGCAACCAGTACTCCTCTGTCTTATTGACAAATTCATCGTTTACTTTTTTTGCATCTATATTAAAAAAATCAGAACTCGTTTTACCATCCAAGTAGTTAAAGTTATGTATCATATATTTTATCTTCTTGGACTATGTTCAACTGACCTAATTGGGTGACCCATGCGCCAAATCATCACGGGGTGATCTGATAAAGACAGTCGTTTTCTGAGACCATCTTTAACTTCATTATTTTCGACAGCTGCATTCAATACATGAAATGCGATTTCTTTTGAAGTTAAAAAAAGAAATAATCGCTGAGCTTCAAACCCTGCCTTAAGCCAATCTAGTGGTTCATCATTTTTGACAGAAATAATTGCAAATGATGGTGTTTCATTTACAATTTTGTTATTTTCTATCATCATCACTTTTGTTAAATTGATTTTTTTTAACAAAGAAGGAATCAAAAATGACACTGGTTTAGGAATGTTTAAGGTGAAGCCAGGCATACCATCGCCATACTTTTTACTACTGGGTCTTATCCAGGCCGCTAACTCCTGCCTAAAACCCTTATTACTAAAAGCTAACTCCATGGCTTGAAGTAATGATTTTTTTACATGATCAAGATTTTTACTATTAGTAATTACTTTCAAAACAACACCGTCTTCTGACAGCAAAGCTTTCATATCGTTAATGATAGTCGGGTCTATCGCTGTATTTTTATACGACAATCTGTTTGTTACTCTACTATGCAAAGCATTAAGTAAATTTTTATCCAAAGTGACTCCTGATGAAGTAGTCAAGCCAATGCTACATGCTAAGCTATTTGACTTATCATAACTCCAGTTTAAATCATACGCAATACCTATTGCATCACACACAGAAACAACAGTTGCGGCTAAGCAACCTAAACTTAAATATAATTGTCTTTTTAAAGGATCTGAAATCTTCAAATGTTTACTTGCATCAGCGAAAATTTCTATTTTTTCACCATTCAACTTTACCTTCCATGGTTGAGAGTTATGAGCAGAAGGTGCAAGTTTTGATTTTTCTAAGACAAATTTAAAAATTTTTTCAGAACTATCAAGCTTTAAATCACTATCGTAATTCCAAACACTATAATGGTCGATATTTGAATTGCTTCTGCTCATTTTAATTCGTATTAACTATTTAATATTCAGCACTTCATTCAACCTCTTCAAATCAACACTCAGATCGCGATCGTCTGTCACAGCTGGGAATATTTCTCTAATTTCCCCGTACCACCTCTGTGAAGATGATGATAGTTGACTTCGATTCTGCATCACATCCACAGCTTGGGACAAGGTAATAAGATACACAGACATTACATCTAGTAAGCAATCCACAACCTTTGAAGCTAGCACCATCGAATTAGTGCCCATACTAACAATATCCTGATTATCAGCATTAGTAGAAATAGTGTGAACGTAATTCGGATAACACAGCGTCTGCATTTCTGCAGTAGTCGATGTAGCCACAAACTGTAATCCTTGGAGCGCCAAATCAAGACCAGGCTTGCTTAGATTCAAAAATGGTGGCAAATGATCTCGTAAATTTGGATTCAAAAACAAATTAATATGACGCTCTATAGTCTGCGCAAGTCTTGTCATCACAACCTTCAACTTATCAGCTTCTAACGAAACATAATCACCGTGAAAGTTGCCACCATGAATCAACGCGTCACTTGCGCCATTGGTAACCGGATTATCAGTCACAGAGTTAATCTCAGTAGTAACAACTTTAATGACGTTTTCAATAGTGTCATAAATTGGACCATAAATCTGTGGCATGCACCTGATTGAGTAAATATCCTGAACCTTACTATCAATTTTCCTTACATCCGTACTGTCCTCTACATCAATTTTTTTTGTTAAATCAGTTCGCTTTTGAATTAACTGTGAGCTCTTCAATCTTGCCCGCAATGCACTGGCTACATAACTCTGACCAGCATGCTTTCTTATATCTTGCAATTCTTGGCTGATTGGATCATCAAAGCCAGCAAAAAGCTCATATGCCATCGCACCAAAATCAAGCGCGGCGTCAAACAGTCGCTTAGCTCGGTATGCGACTAACGCACCAAAACCAGTCATCGCTGCAGTTCCATTAATCAAAGCTAGGCCTTCTTTTGATTGCAATTCCAGTGGTTTTTTGCCAAGCAAATTCAAAACATCAGTTGTGCGTTTTACCTCTCCGTGAAAATAAACACTTCCTTCACCTATTAAAGCCAATGCCACTTCTGCTAATTGCACCAAATCTCCACTAGCACCAACAGATCCGTGCTTGTGTACAACTGGAACAATACGTTCGTTAATAAAAAACTCAATATACTTAATAAGCTCCCACCTTACACCTGACTTACCCTTTATCAGTGAATTCAGCCTGACTACCATAATCGCCATACACTCTTCTTCTGAAAATGTATCACCAAGTCCCACAGCATGACTTCTGATGAGGTTATACTGTAAGCGCTGTACTTTTTTTGGACTCATGATGTATTGAGCCATCGGTCCAAATCCTGTGTTGACCCCATACGTCAAAACGTGCTGACCGACACTCTCCACAAAATGTCGAGATTCATCAACAGCACGTTTGCATTCGTTGGCTATAGATATTTTATTTTTGTTGCAAGCTATTGCCCAGACATCTTCTATCTTCAACTTCCCCCCATTCAATACGATTACCTGAGCCATAGGTTTATGCTTTAATCGGCCGCTTGAACAGCCATTTCTACTAATCTATTAGAGTAGCCCCACTCGTTATCATACCAGGCGATAACTTTTACCATATCGCCGTCGATCACTTTTGTCATACTGAGATCAACAATTGCTGAGTAGGGACTTTTGATAATGTCAGTTGATACTAACGGTTCATGAACTGCATCAAGCACACCTTTGAACTGCGCTTCATTTTTTGCTGCGTCAAATGCAGCATTCACTTCATCAACCGTCACTTGCTTGCCAACCAAAAATGTAAAATCAGACAATGAACCAGTAATCACCGGAACACGAACAGCAATACCGTCAAATTTGTTATCCAGTTCAGGCATCACTTGTGCAGTTGCCTGAGCAGCACCAGTGGTAGTTGGAACGATATTGATCATAGCCGCTCTTCCCCGTCGCAAGTCAGCATGGCGTTTCGGTGGTGTACTATCGACCAAACTTTGATTTGCAGTCACTGCATGAATAGTGGTCAATGATGCTTTGATAATACCAAACTGTTCTTGCATCACACGCGCTACTGGTGATACACAATTGGTGGTACATGAAGCATTTGAAATAACCTCT
Source organism: bacterium (assembly GCA_030429785.1). Taxonomy (GTDB): domain Bacteria; phylum Patescibacteriota; class Patescibacteriia; order S139-126; family S139-133; genus JAUIEQ01. The sequence continues at coordinate 24,946 of JAUIEQ010000001.1, read as the reverse complement.
TGCCCGTCATACTGATCGTCATTGACTCCACGCAAAAAGGTCATCACATCACCCTCGCCTTTGGCTGGTGCTGAAATCACCACTCGTCGCGCGCCTGCTTTGATATGTGCATAAGCAGCACCATCTTTGACAAACACACCCGTACATTCAAGCACGACGTCAATTTGCAAATCCTTCCAAGGAAGTTCTGCTGGATCCTTAATAGCCAAAGACCGCACACGATGCATATCATCAATAATCAAGTAATCCGGATCTCCGTGATCGCCAGCTAGTGTTTGCTCCTGAGACATCTCACCAGCATGAGCTGTGATTGCACCCGCTTCTTCAGCCTTCACATCTCGCTCATACACGCCATATGCTGAGTCGTATTTCAATAAATGCGCATACACTTTCACATCAGACAAACCATTGATCGCAACAACCTCAACATCATCACGCTCCATCAAAATCCGGAAACTTGCACGCCCGATTCGACCAAAACCATTAATTGCTACTCGAATTTTTTTACTCATAAAAAACTAAACTAATCAGTACTTTATAATAGCACAAAGTAAGTATCTTGCCTATTTATTTTCAGTGTAGACACGGGTACCAACAGCCTCGCCTGCTGCAAACTGAGCAAGTGCTGCCTGCTCCCATCGACACACCACCATCTCAAGACCATGTTCTTGCGCAAGCGCCAAAGCTGCGCCGTCCATAACCTGAAGATTTTCAGCAAGTGCTTGTCGATAAGTAATGCTCGTATATTTCTGAGCTGAAGCATTTGTGCGTGGATCACTATCATACACACCATCAACATGCGTTGCCTTGAGCAGCACATCAGCCCCAAGCTCAAGCGCAAACAACACTGCGCCAGTGTCAGTGGTCACAAATGGACGACCACTACCGCCCGCAATCAGCACCTCCCCTGCTTCGTATGCGTTCTTGTTCTTACTTGGATTGTGCGGTTCAGTAACTTGTGGAATATCAAATGTCGATACTACGCGCGCTGACGCACCTTGTTGCTCAAGCGCTGCCTTGAGCATCACGCCATTAACAACAGCACTCAACATTCCGGCATAATGCACTGTTGGCATATCATACCCATCAGCAACAAAATGACGACCTCGCACCAAATTACCAGCTCCAACCACAACCGCTACACGCATGCCGGCTTGTTGTAAGGTCAAAATGTTTTTTGCAACGGCTTTGAGTGATTCAGTCGCAATAGCATTTGTATCGTGTTGAAAAAACTCACCTGATAATTTGAGTAACACTTTTTTTGGCATAAACTATTACCTAATAAAATAATAAAACAAAACAACAAGAGCACAAAAAATACTGACACGCCAAAAAATAATCTTTGGTCGCGTATCATATGCTTCAATACCCATGTAGTGATTGTATACATGACCTAGCTCAATAACAATTAACGAAGTTCCGAACAGCAAACGATTCGACACAACCAAACTGTATATAAGCAATAAAAAACCAACCACATGCAAAGCAATGTTAACTGCTCCTTTGTGAAAATTGAAAAAATGGCTAACTGCTTTTTTGAGCATATATTACTAGCTATTCTTGTTGCACAAAAAAACTCCGAAGCATCGGAGTTTTTTAAACTTATAAGCTATACCGAATAAATTCAGTGACTTGGATATTTTCACCAAGCTGAGCAATTGTCTCGGTCAAGTGCTTTTCAATAGAAAGCTTATCATCTTTGATAAACGGTTGCTTCATCAAGCATACTTGTGTGTAGAATTTCTCAAGCTTGCCTTCAACAATTTTATCAACCACATCTGCCGGCTTTCCTGAATCTTTCATTTCTTCTTTGTAAATTTCTCGTTCTTTATTCTTCACGTCTTCTGGAACTGCTTCAGGATTCAAATACTCTGGGTTCATAGCCGCTGCTTGCATCGCTAAGTCATTGGCAAATTGTTTGAAATCATCAGTTCGAGCTACAAAATCAGTTTCGCACGTTACTTTGACCATTGCAGCGATTTTGCCATTTGAGTGCAAGTACATTCCAACCACACCTTCGCCTGTTGCTCGATCAGCTTTTTTGGCTGCAATCTTTTGACCTTTTTTGCGAAGCAACTCAACTGCTTTTTCTACATCACCATCTGCTTCTTGCAAAGCTTCTTTGGCATCCATCATGCCGGCGCCAGTTGCTGCGCGCAACTCTTTAACTGCTTGGGCTGTAATACTCATAAAATATATAAGTTAGGTTGATTAGATTATTTGTCTGATTGTTTTGAATCTGCTGGTTTTTTGTCAGCTGATTTTTTTGACTCAGACTTTTTTGCTGCTTTTTCTTTTGCAACAGTTGCGCCTGCAGCTTGTTTTTCCATTTGTGCTTTGTTTTGCTCGTACTCAGCCTGCCCTTGCTTGATTGCTTCAGCAGCACACTGACAGAAGAGCTCAATAGAACGAAGCGCATCATCATTACCTGGAATTGGATAATCAATCAAATCTGGATTGATATTAGTGTCTACAACAGATACAACCGGAACACCACGCTTGGTTGCTTCAAGTCGTGCGGTTTTGTCTTCTTTTGGATCAATCATAAAGACAGCCCCTGGAAGACTTTTCATAGTACGGATACCACCAACCATGTACTCAAGACGTTCGATCTCGCGTTGGAATTCCAACTGTTCTTTTTTGGTGTATCGCTCAAGCACACCGTCTTTTTTTTGTTTTTCAAGCTTCTCCATTTTCTTAATCAAGCCTTGAATTGCGTCAAAATTCGTAAACGTACCGCCAAGCCATTTTTGATTAACATATGGACTGTGCGACTGTTCTGCATATTGCTTCACCAAATCAAATGCTTGTTTCTTCGTCGCTACCCACAAAACTTGCTTACCTCTTGCTGCTTGCTTTTGAATAAAATCAAGTGCAAGTTCCATTTTTTTTGCAGTCAACTCAAGATCAATAATATGAATCCCTTGTCGCACAGCAAAAATATACTGATCCATTTTTGGATGCCAACGCGATGTAGCATGACCAAAATGAACACCAGCCTTCATCATATCCAGAAGTTCTGGAACCAATTGTTTACTCATATAGTATTATCCTTTCTTTTCTGACAGCTGTCAGAAACCGCTACTTCTTACTGAATCTGCATCCACTCAAAAGCGGACAGGCCGCAGATCCAACTATCAGAAGTATGTGTGATTAGTTATTTAGATGTAAAATAAAGACCACTCAAATTTTGAGCAATCATTTATTCAATCACAGTGTACTACAAAAAGCGTTTTTTGACAAGTCGATTATATCAACGGATTACTGCTCTACACTGCTTGACAAAAAAATGATTTTGGTGTTTAATGCACTAACATCTTTAACAATCGAAACACCTTCTTAAACAAACCAAGCAAAGGAGCAATCCATGAATCGGTTCGTATTGTGTGCAATAATGCTGATATGCGCGTTTTGTAGTTTGAGTTGTGAGCATGAGCATCAGCAAAAAATAACTGTACTAGCAGGCGAGATCAAAGACCATGTCACAGTTTCTCAAAATGCCATCATAAGACCGGTCATACTCGACCCAAGTCTCCAAGTTGAGCCCGGAACTTTACTCAGCAACCCGTATCCATTTGCCCGAACAGTAATCTTCCCTATCCATAGCGGTCCTTCAGGAAACACACCATGCCTTATGTTGGTTGAACGATTATACGAAGCATCAAAAGACACGACACACTATCGATGGGCACTACACATGATTGAATCGAACCTACTGTCAAATTACAGTAGTGTACGCTTAAAAATCGACTGGAATACCCAATCCCTACTCCTCACCCCGCTTGCATCCAACCGCTCATTTCCCCTACTGGATTCAGAAACCGCACTATTGCTCCAAGAATCCTTCGCGGAACAATTTCCTATTTTTCTTAAAAAACGCTCTCACTATACAGATATAGTGGTGAATCAAATCCACATTAAACATATCACCTATGGTGAAAAAATAAAAAATGCGGCTCAGGAATATTGGCCGATAAGCGTCAGCACTGAAGTACTATTCAGCGCAACACTTAACGGACAAAACAACAAAGAAGCTATGTCAAGAATTTTTTTCAACCAGCCAGGCAAAGCCTACTATGTAGCTACTGATCAGCGCTGGCGATGCGATCTTGATCTAGAATAAAGATACCACACCGATATATATCGGTGTTTTTGTTTGCAATTCAGCAACACCTTTCACTTTTTAATCTCCACACATAAGCCTTGCCAAAGAACTTATTCTATGCTAAAATAGCCGTACTGTTTATATTTATTGATAGTCTTCTAAAAAGCTATGAAAACTGCAATCCACCCAACATACAACGCTCAGGTAACGGTAACATGTGCCTGTGGAAACAGCTTTGTCTCAGGTTCTACCAACGAAGAAATCAACGTTGAAATTTGCCATGCATGCCACCCTTTTTATACTGGCAAAAGCAAGGTAGTTGATACAGCTGGTCGTGTTGATCGTTTCAAAAAACTGACTGCCAAGCAAGAAACTGTTGCTCAAAAACGAAAAGGCAAAAAAGCAAAACGCGACAAACAAGTCGCAGACAGAGCTCTAAAAGAAGAACAAGAAGCAGCGTAACACAACTCACAAGAACCCGGCATACTATTCGTCAGTCTGCGGGGTTTTTGTTATGATACAAATATATGTCACTGACACATCACAATAAAATACAAGCCCTTAACGATCAAATCGCTGAACTTGAAACCAAACTTGGTTCTGAACAAGATCCAAAAGCTTTGGGCCGTCTTGGTAAAGCATATAACAAATGCAAAAACCTTTTTGAATCGTACGAAAAACTACAAAGCATTGAACAGGCCATCGCTGAAGCAGAAAATGCCAAGTCATCAGATGATCCCGAACTTGCTGAACTTGCTCAAAGCGAACTTGAGCAACTAAGCGCGCAGCACGAAACACTTCTTGCGACAATTGATGATATGGAAAATCCAGGCGATCCAATGGACGAAAAAGATATTATTGTGGAAATCCGTGCCGGTACTGGAGGTGATGAAGCAGCTCTATTTGCCGGAGATTTATTCCGCATGTACTCACGATTTGCTGAGCGTATGGGATGGAAGACTGTGTTGGTTTCGCAAAACCAAATTGGCGTTGGTGGTTTTAAGGAAGTTATTTTTGAAATTCATGGCGAGAACGTGTATTCAAATCTCAAATTCGAATCAGGCACCCACCGCGTACAACGGATTCCAGAAACAGAAAAATCAGGACGCGTGCATACGTCAGCCGCAACAGTTGCAATCATGCCAGAAGTTGATGAAGTGGATGCGGAGATTGACCCTAATGATCTCAAAATCGAAACCTCAACCTCAACCGGCAATGGCGGACAGTCAGTCAACACTACCTACTCTGCGATTCGCATGACACATATTCCAACTGGAATTGTGGTAAAATGTCAGGATGAAAAATCTCAAATCCAAAACCGCAAAAAAGCAATGCAAGTAATGGCAGCACGCGTACTTGCTCACAAACAAGCCGAACTTGATGCAAAGCGCAGTGCTGAACGAAAAGATCAAATTGGCTCAGGCGATCGATCAGAAAAAATCCGCACCTACAACTTCCCTCAGGATCGAGTAACTGATCATCGCATCAAACACAATTGGCACAACTTATCAAACATCCTCGACGGCGATATTGAGGATATTGTTGAAGCTTTGAAAACAGCTGACAAAGAGTTGCGTAAGAAAAGTTAATTTTCATTTTCTTTTGTAAAGAAACAAACTTCTTTACGATACTTTTTGGTCAGCAAAAAGTATCCAAAAACTGACAGCCAGATTCCGCTCACTCGTTTCTTATAGACTCATTCACTACAATTTCCAATGCGCTTATCAGCTTAGGGAAATTGTAGCCGTTCATTTCATCTCTAAGAATCGGATCGTTTCATAAAGGCTGGGATACAAAATGTCACCCTGAGCTTGCCGAAGGGCTGGTGCGGGCATGCGGACAAGCGACTATAGGTAACGAGATGAGTTGGAGTGGCTATTCAGTGCCATGTTTGAGCCGTCCTGGTAAGGACGAGCGAGTTTGGCACTGATAACGGAAACGAATCCGATTACCTAAGGGGCTTGGTAGCTGCAACCGCGATTTTGGTTACTTTTGTAAAAAGTAACAGAAAAAAGTTTTTTTAAAAAAGTATCATATAAATAATTTAAAAAATAAATATTATAATAAAATTAGATTTACTTTTTAAAGTAAATAATATAACTATATGGACCTAATACAACATTATCGCGAATTAGCAGTAGCAGAAATTACCAAAAACAAACTTCCTGATTTGATTCACTTTGAATTGTCAGAACAAAAAGCAATTGAACTAGCTCACAAATTAAATGCTGACATTACAATTGTAAAAATAGGCTCTTACTTTATGGACCTTAAATTAGGTGAGGCATTTCAACAAAACAAATTACCAGAACATGTTGTAATGAGCGCTAACGCGGCCAAGACAATTCTTGCCGATTCAAATTTGAGTCCTGATGACCAAGCAAAAATACTTAACTGTATTGAAGCGCATCACGGAGACGTGCCCTACACCTGTTTGGAAGCTGAGATTTGTGCTAATGCTGACTGCTATAGATTTATTCACCCAAAAGGTTTTTTTAGATTTCTAAATGTGCTTGGTGCACGCAACTCAAATTTTGCAGATTGCCTACAAATTGCTGAAAAAAAATTAGAAGAAAAAAATGCCATCATCTCGTTGGAAATTTGCAAGCAAGAGCTAGAACCATACTACACAACTTTGAAATCATATCTTAAGCTAGCAAAATAAAATACAGCATATGACAATCAAACAAGCATTACGGTACGGGCACAATCATCTCAAAAACTCTGACTCACCTCACCTTGATAGTGAGGTGTTGCTATCGTTTGTTATGCAGAAAAATAAAGCGTTTTTATATACACACCCTGAACACACCTTAACAGCTAAACAAACTCAACAATACAAACAATACATACACAAACGAGCTGACGACTATCCAGTTGCCTACATCACAAATACCAAATCATTTTATGAACTTGATTTGTATGTAGATGAACGTGTACTTATCCCACGACCAGAAACCGAAATTATCATTGATCATATTCGCACTACATGCACAATAACACCAAGCACAACTATCGTTGACATTGGAACAGGTTCTGGTTGTGTTGCTATTAGTCTTGCACGGCTATTTCCTGATACACAGGTCATTGCAAGTGACATTTCAAAAAATGCACTAGCAGTTACGCGAAAAAATATTCACCGCCACAATATTCACAACATAACAGTACTACACGGTCACTTATGGGAACCAATCAAAGCACATCTCACAACACTGCCTGAGCACCTGATCATTATTGCCAATCTTCCCTATCTTGATGATCAGGATATCAAGCATACACTACGACACGAACCTAGCCTTGCTTTATACGCAACACAAGAAGGACGCGCTTTATACGCTGAACTAGTAATGCAGCTTAGCCAATCAATACCAACTGCCCAAATACATCTTTTTTGCGAAATTGATCCACCTCAATACGAGCCACTAGCCAAGACAGTGCAGACAATCTTTCCTACAATTTCTATATCGCAACTTCCTGATCTACACAATCATACTAGATACTTAACTGCGCAAAAACTTTACGAATAGTATACTCTACCTGTATACTCAACTTGAACTATTCACCCAAACCACAGGAGGCGTCATGCTCCTTAACAAACCCAAATCAGGGGCTCGAAGGTTAAGAAAAGTGACGCAACGTAATACGTATGCATCTGGCGCAAATATTTCTCTAGAGCAACTACTCAAGTATTTGCGAGACAATCCCTCGCCTCATACAATCAATTCAATCGAACAGCTCAACGCTATACGAACACTAACCATACATCTCTACGAAGGTCATATCGCCACTCATGGTATTTGTGTTTACAAAGCGATGCAGCTCAACGAGCAACTCACTATTCACAGCATCCCGCGTTTGACTGATATTTCAATATCAACTATTTCTAACGCTCGATACAAGTCATACCAGATCAAAGATATCACCAAAATCATCGTTGCGTAAATAACTTCAAAACCCTTCGAGCCCAAGCACCCCCCTTGAAACATCAGGGGGGATTTATTATTGAGGAACAATTTGCATCGCAACTCCTTCAGGTATCACCTCAATCCAAACCGGACTATCAACAAATCGCATCAACTCGTCATCAGAGGTATAGTACCTGGTTTTGCTGTCATATGAAGCTTTCTCCCAGTAACCATCAACTCGCATTCCATTCACGATATATATCGCATCACCACGTCCCAGCACATCAAGCTGTACTCGCAGCTGCTCATCAACAACTACTGCTGCGGGAATGCTTTGTAAGATAAGATTACGAATTTCTAAGACATTATGAGTTGCTGCGTCAAACTGCTGCTCACCTGCACGATATCGATACAATGCAGCACGAGCATCATTCCAAACATACTCAACATCATAGGTACTTCTTGAAGAATAATCAATATAAATTGAGTCAACTGCTGCTCCAATAACACGCGCAGACTCAGCAATCGGAAATACATCAAATAACGAACCATACACATCTGCACGATCGATAGTATTCAGACCCAACCGCATGCGATCAGTGGTTGTAAATGTATTATGTGGTTGTAAAAAGCCATCATCGCGATAAAAAAATGTTGGACCATATGAGGTCATTTCATTTATATTGGTAATGTTGTAATATTGTATATCATCCAAAGCCTCAGGCGACCCGCCAACATGAACAAATAATGCGTCATACTCAGCTACCCATGGCAAAAAATATGGACGAGCAGAACGAACTGGACCAATCTTATCAACACCACTATTAAGATCAAATAACGCCATAAATCGTGTCGCGCCACCTTCAACAACCGTATGATACACAACAGCTGCTCGTGATAAACCAAATTGCGACTCCCATGCATCAAAGTGGTTATCAATCATCACTGCCACTGGATGCGTAGATGTCGCTACAACTGTTGACGAAATAGTCATATCAGTTGATTGCACCAAGGTTTCATCAACACCCAGTTCAACAGCTGTGTTTGCATCAGGACTAAACAACACTATACCAGCACCAGCCGCAACCATGATAATAAATCCTACTAGCAAGTACCAGTAGGGTTTTGATTGTCGTTTCTTGATTGCATCGAATGATATTTTTGTCATACATTACTCAAACCGTTGAATTGAAAAACCATTTGGAACCTCTTGTCCAAAATCTCGCTCAGGACATGCTGCCGCACCATGATCTTCGTGCGTTGCTTCAAAATTAAAAATTTGAAACACAATAAACGGTTGTGTGCAACCAAAATCACCAGCTTCAAACTTTTGGTATCGATAAAAGTACACTTCGTTATTGACTGGGTCTGCTGGGTATCCGCTCAAAATCCCTTCTCGCACCAACCCTTCAACAAAACGAGGTTGCGTATTGTCAGGCTCGATAGTTGTATCCCATCCACCATAATCAAAATCAGTTACCTCAGGATACAAGCCATTGTGACGAGCTGCATAGAGCTCTAGACCTCGCAAAATATCCTGCGCATCTGATTGTCGTTTGGTGTCACGCGCTTTAGCACGAACATTATCAAAACCGGCAAAGAAAATAATTGCCACACATGCAACAATGAGCACAGCAAAACTTTTTTGCAGTTTGGATGTCTTGAATTTTGGCTTATCAGATGACATATGTATGCGTTTAAAAACTACCTATAGCAGGAGCAGAAACCTCAAACCATTCTTCAGAAGAACCATTGTCATGAACCATGCTAAAATTATTTTTCTCAAGTGCTGCACGCAGTATGTACGACTGCCCGTCTGGCGAAAGATAGTTATAACAAGCCTGGCGTGGTTGCACAGCTGAATTTCCGTGCGATGGATCCTGTGGTAATACAACCAACCATGGCACTACACTTCTGATCTCCGCACTCAAATCTTCAAAACATACCGGCGCTTCAGCAAGCGGGTATGTCTTGTACAGCTGATAATGATAATTCAACACTGTTTGCATTTGTTTGAGATCATTAATACGACGCGCATCACGAGTTTCAATTTCTTGATTTTGAAAATGAACCACTGCACCTAAGCAAAATAATACAAAAACAATTGCCAATACACTCATCCGTACATTGGTAAATACTAGCAGTTGTTTTTTTCGTGACGATCGTGCCATACAAACCTCCTTACTATTTATAAGCAGTATATCACATGAAACAACATATCAAAAAACCTTACCAACAAATGGTAAGGTTTTTTAGTGTGCAGCATAACGAATTATTCTTTTGACTCTTCTGCTTGATTATTAGCTTCTGCTTCTTCACTTTCTTTTTCCGCTTGCGCTTCAGTACCTTCAGCAGGTTGCGCAGCCGCTTCTTCAACTTTGCGAGGCTCAGCCACTGACACGATAAGTACTGTAGGGTCTGTCAATACTTCAATGGTTTCTGGAACCGTAAGATTTTCAACTTGAATTGAGTCAGTAAATTCTTGTAAAACTGAAATATCAACTTGAATATCATGTATCAAATCACCTGGAAGACATTTGATTTCAATTTTATCAACTTGTTTTACAAGCGTACCTCCTTGTTGCTTGACTGCTGGTGACTCACCAATAAACACTAATGGAATTTCAGTATGCAACGTTTCATTCATATCAATCTGATACAAATCAGCATGGATAATAGCATCTTTGACCGGGTCAAATTGTATATCCTTGATCAACACTTTACCATCTGACGTATCACCAACCATAAGATCGATTAATGTACTTTCACCTGCTTTTTCAAATATCTTTGAAAAAGCTACCGCTGATACTTTTAGTTGCTTATTATCTGTATGTTTCCCGTATAATTCAATCGGGACAAAACCTTGCTTACGAAGCGTAGCTGCTGACTCGTCTGAAGTTCGCAACTGTGCTGCAAGCACAGCTGTCTGTGCCTCTGAGCTCATACATTAAAGTAATTAATAATATGTATATAACGACTCTAACCGTACCGCATATTGCCACTATTGTCAAGGCGATACCAGTATCTACACTCGTCTAGTTGAGCTGTATATAGTTACGCTCTGCGCTATTCCTAGTGCTATCAATACAGACCACAATGAACTACCCCCTTGACTAACCAATGGCAATGGAATTCCTGTTACCGGAAACAAGCTTAAGTTCATAGCGATATTCATACACGTCTGCGTAGCTATGAACACAATCGTCCCAATAACAATAAACTGTCCAAAGGCTGAATCAGTATGCCGAACTATGTATTGCAATCGGTATAACAATATTCCAAATAACACAATCAATACAACTGCACCAACAAATCCGAGCTCCTCAGCTATCACTGAAAAAATAAAGTCCGTTTTATTTTCTGGTAAGAACCTTAATTGCGATTGTGGACCCAAACCAAGCCCTCTGCCTAGTAGTTGGCCAGACCCAACTGCAGTAATTGCTTGCCTGATATTGTACCCACTTCCTTGCGGATCAAGCTCCGGGTTAATAAATGTTGTTAATCGAGCTTTTTGATAATCCGCCAAAACAAACCAACTCCCAACCGCAGCAACCGCTATACACAAGAACAAAGCCATCATGTGCTTTCCTTGAATCCGTGTAAATAACAACATAACCAGCCAAATCATGCCTACAATAAAACCAGACCCAAGATCAGGCTGTAACATCAGCAACGCCATATACGGTGCAATGAGCGCAATACTTGTTCCAATATAGGACAATTGAGTGAATTGATGACTATGTTCGGAAAAGTACTTGGCAAAAAACAACACTATACATACTTTCACAACTTCAACTGGCTGAAAACTCAGTGGCCCAATAATGAACCACCCCTTCACTCCCCTAATTTCTTGACCAAAAAGCATCACCCCAACCAACAATGCCAAGCCCAACACATACAACCACCATCCATATGACACCAAATGCTGAAATCGAAAAATAGCCGCAGCACAAAACAATACCAAACCACTAACAAAAAAAATGAGTTGTTTACGAAAGAAAACCAACTCCTCTTGCGCATTCACCTCAAGACTATACAAAATCATCAATCCAAAACAAACCAATAACAAAGAAATGGCTACCATGAGCCAATCCATTCTTCGAGCTATAGACCATACTGAAGCTTGAGCCATGCTACTTGGTTATTTGATCTAATGTATACGGCAGAAAATTATCCTCATCCAACATATCAGTTCCAATAGTTATATCCCATCTGTTTACTCGAGGAATCTCATAGAACCATCGTAATGATGTTGGGCGTGTTTGTCCAGAACGGATTGTATTAACAGTCAAAGCATTTGCCGCAACAATATCATTTCCGCTATACAAAACTATTCTAATATCAACAGCACGGTAGTTATACACTGATTCATTAATAAGATCAAAAGAAAAATCACGTACATTAGGTGAAGGTCTACTGGTTTGCTCACTTGTAACCCGCAAGCCAGTATCATTAAATCTTCCAAATGCATCATACGCATCTGGATTTTTTACTCGGTTCCAGTCATGCCCTGCCATAGTCAAACGCACTGCCGGAGGATCAGCTGTAGTATACTGATTCAAAAAATCATCCGTAACATTAGTCAACAGGACCCATTTTCGTTCCCCTGGCATGAACTGTTCATGAATCGGCTCACTTGTCCAACCTGGCACTGAGAACGTGAATGCAACATCTTCAAGCGCATAGGTACGATTTGGATTTGTTACCGATGCTACAAAATCAAATGCTGCTTCACCTCGTTGAATCAATGCCGTCTCACCAACAAATAACGGCTGCGTATAATTTCTACTTCCAATTGTATCAACTACATTAAGATTCACAATTTGGCGTTGTATGACACCAATTTCATCATAGATATAAAAATCCAAAATATTTTTGACATTAACAAACAGTACTAAACTCACTACCAAAAAACCAAAAGATATCAAACTAGCCCGAACTACTACACGATGTCGAGTATACCAATAACCAATCTTGAGTTGTTTGTCACTAAGCCCTGTGTTGAAGTCCATAGGTATTTGTATATACGTATTGTACTGCATTTTTTGCAAAAAATGAAATATGCTATACTATAATCTAAATAACTATTCAAAAAAATTATGGGCATCATCACGTATGCACAAGAAATAATGTATCTAGCAATAGCTATCAGTGTCATGGCTGTTGCTTTTGGCATAACATGGGTTTTGTATGTTATTGTGTCAGTGACCAGAGACACTCGCGCAGTGATCACAAGCGCAAAAGACGCAATCAATACAGTTCATGATGTAGCTGGCGCAGTCAAACAAAAAATTGGAGATGCGTCATTGCAATTCAAATTTTTGTTTGAGGGCATGAAAACAATCCTTAACTGGATCAACGCACGAACAACCAGTGGAAGCAATTCGAACAAACAACCAGACGATTCAGAACAATAGTTTCCATATACCGCTGTTGCCGTTATGAGTCACATTGTAATTCACAAACACTACACTCGCCATGCATCTGCGAGTGTTTCGTTGCCTTAGCAATTCTGTATGAGCTTCGTTCACCTTCACGTTCATAGTCACTTCTCACTACTTGATGGCTTGTCAAAAATAGACAGCATCATAGCACTAGCCAAGCAGTATGAAATGCCAGCCGTCGCACTGACAGACCATGGTGTTATGTATGGCGCTATTGAGTTTTATCAAAAATGCCTTAAGCATGACATCAAACCGATTATAGGAGTTGAAAGCTATGTCGCACCAAACGGACATACCAACAAACAATCAAAGACAGACGCACTCAACAATCATCTTGTGCTGCTAGCCAAAAACCTCACTGGCTACAAAAATCTCATCAAACTAACGACGATTGCTCACCTTGAAGGATTTTATTACAAACCCCGCATTGATCTTGAATTACTCAAGCAACACAGCGAAGGTATTATTATACTTTCCGCGTGCCTTAAGGGAGAAATTCCACAAATCATTCTTAGTGGTGATTTAAATAAAGCAGAACAACGGATTTATGAGTATCAAAAAATCGTTGGTGAGGATAATTACTTTCTTGAAGTCCAAAGTCACCCAAAGCTGCCTGAGCAAGGTATTGTCAATCAAGGGTTATTTGAACTCAGTAAAAAAACCGGCGTACCTATTGTAGCGACGAATGACGCTCACTATCCCAACCACGATGACGCAGATGCACACGATATTTTGATTTGTTTGCAAACAAAACGCAAAAAAAGCGATACTGACCGCATGAATTTACTTGATGTTGATGCGTCATTTTGCTCTCCTAATACAATGCGTGCAGCTTTTCCGGACCACCCAGAAGTACTAGCAAATACCCTCAAAGTAGCTGACATGTGTAATCTCGACATTCCACTCGGAGAGATTCAACTGCCATATTTTGAAGTACCCAAAGAACATGATCCTGACTCATACTTACGTGCATTGTGCGAACAAAATATTTCCAAACTCTATCCAAAAGTGCCGCCAGAACTAGCTGAGCGACTTGACTATGAATTATCAATTATTGGCAAAACTGGATATGCGTCATACTTTTTAATTGTGCAAGATTTTATTAACTGGGCAAAAGCCCAAGGCATCATTGTTGGTCCAGGTCGCGGCAGTGCCGCTGGCTCGTTAGTTGCATTCTTGACTCGTATAACAAATATCGACCCACTAAAATACGACTTACTTTTTGAGCGCTTTCTCAATCCAGAGCGTGTATCAATGCCTGATATCGATATTGATTTTGCTGATACTCGCCGAGATGAAGTGATTGCGTACGCAGCAAATAAATATGGACATGACAAAGTTGCTCAAATTATCACGTTTGGAACCATGGCAGCCCGAGTTGTTGTACGCGATGTTGGTCGTGTGCTGGGCGCACCGTACTCGTTGTGTGATCGAATTGCAAAACTCATACCAATGTTCACATCACTGGATGAAGCAATGGATGTTGTTCCTGAACTCAAAGCCCTGTATCAAGAAGATGATCTTGCTCAAAGCATTATTGACGCTGCTCACAAACTCGAAGGCGGCGTCAGACACACTTCCACACACGCATGTGGAGTTGTGATTACAAAAAATGCCCTCACCGAATATGTACCATTACAGTACTCATCAACTGACGACAACACCGTAGTAACACAATATCCAATGGGTCCAGTGGAAGCACTTGGGCTTTTGAAAATGGACTTTTTGGGTCTCAAAAACCTCACTCTACTTGAAGCGGCGTTGCGTATTATACAGAAAATACACACCGTTACTATTGACATTGAAAATCTACCACTTGACGATGCAAAAACATTTGCCCTGCTCCAAGATGCAAATACGACTGGCGTGTTCCAACTTGAGTCTGCTGGCATGAAACGGTACCTCAAAATGCTCAAACCAACTGAGATTGAAGATATTATTGTGATGGTATCACTGTACCGCCCTGGACCTATGGAGTTCATCCCTGACTACATTGGCGGTAAACACGGGACACGAGAAGTTACTTATCTCAATTCAAAACTTGAGCCAATTTTAGGAAAGACATACGGTATTGCTGTATACCAAGAACAAATCATGCAAATCGCCCGCGATCTAGCTGGCTTTACCTATGGTGAAGCTGATGTCCTTCGCAAAGCAGTGGGTAAAAAAATTAAAAAACTGCTTGACGAGCAAGAAATAAAAATAATTAAAGGAATGGTCAATGGCGGCATTGACCAAGACACCGCAAAACAGATTTGGGAGTTTATCTTGCCATTTGCACGGTATGGATTCAATCGATCGCATGCTGCTTGCTATGCCATGATCGCATACCAAACAGCATATCTCAAAGCAAACTACCCTGTTGAATTTATGGCAGCATTACTCACAGCCGATCAAGAAAATATGGATCGAGTAACAATCGAGATTGAAGAATGCCGAAAAATTGGCATTGAAGTACTAGCACCTGACGTTAATGAAAGCTTCTCAGATTTTACTGTTGTAGCAGAAAGTTTAGCGACTGATACGCCCCGGATTCGCTTTGGACTCACTGCTATCAAAAATCTCGGTGGTGGTGTCATCAAAGCAATTATCAAAGAACGTAAAGCTAATGGAAAGTATACATCACTCGCCGACCTATTGTTCAGAGTGCATGATAAAGATGTTAACAAGAAATCACTCGAAAGCATGATCAAGTCAGGCGCCTTAAATTCACTTGGAGATCAAGGACAGATGCTCCATAACCTCGACATGCTCATCAACTATAACAAACGCGCAAAACAAGAATCGCTGAGTGGTCAAACAAGTTTGTTTGGCATGATTGATGAATCAGCTCCACCACTTCATCTGAGTCCAGCTGAACAAATTCCAACTGAAGAACAATTATCCTGGGAAAAGTTTTATCTTGGTCTATACATCACCAACCACCCGATGAATGCTTTTAAACCATATCTACAAAACATCGGCATAACACTGTGTGATGCGCTCCCTCAGCATGTAGACAACACTATTCAAGTAATCGGCGTTGTCACAAAGCTGCAACGAATTATAACCAAAAAAGGTGACTCCATGCTGTTTGCAACACTTGAAGATCACACCAGCCCTATTGAAGTTCTTATTTTTCCAAAACTACTTGCCACCACCCAGCATATCTGGATAGAAGGAACCACCATCCTCGTTACGGGTCGTGTTTCGGACAAAGATGGTGAACACAAGCTACTAGGAGAATCAGTCAAACCAATCAATCTTAACCACATCAAAAAAGTTGCTGAGGGCAAAATAAAATCAATCACACGGTCAGATTTCATTATTCAGCCTGAAGGTAACCAAATTGTACTATACTTACCCATCGAACCAACAACCATACTTACTGAGCAGCTCAAACAATACTTCACCACCATTCCTGGGCCATACACCGTACGATTGCAAGTCAAAGGTACCAACTCGGTCAAAAAAATTGCCACCGACTTCTCTATTAGCTATAATGAGAGCATCCGTCAACGCGTACATGAACTGTTGGCTGAACAATTACTCTAATACACACTCATGACTGCCCAACGAAAAACTGCGCCAAAGCGTACAAAAAAGACTCAAAAAAGAACTGCAGACAAACAGGCAGTTTATGTTTCACCATTCCACAAAAAAGTGGCTATTGGTTTTAGTATATTAAGCATTATACTTGTTGCAGTGATTTTTTATATTTCATTAGCTCAAGTAAAAATCTACATAACACCCAAAACATCTCAACTGTCAACAGAGTTTGATATCGAACTGCTCAGTGACGTTGAAACAACGCTAGCTGGTACCAATATCTTACCTGGCAGCATCACAACATCTATAGAAACAATAACTGAACAACAACAAATAACTGAAGGCTCGTTGGTTGATGATATTGCAACAGGAGAAGTGGTTATTTATAATAACTACTCTCGAAATCAACCATTGGTCAAAACCACTCGACTTGAAACACCAGACGGCAAACTTTTTCGAATCAATGAAACTGTCACAGTCCCTGCAGGCGGATCAGTAGTTGTTGAAGCATATGCTGATCAACCAGGTGCTGATTTCAACATCCCTCCAACAACCTTCACAATTCCGGGACTATGGGAAGGGTTGCAACAAGACATTTATGCAGAGAGTACGGAACAATTTACTGGCGGTCAACGACTCGAAACTGCCTTAACAGATAGCGTGATCACAGCAGCAGCTGATACCCTCATAGCCAAAACAGCCGAAAACTACTCAAATGACGCAACCGGCAATGAAGATGTTATTACCTTGTACCGCGTTGGAGAACCGACATGGGATACTGATGCTGAAATAGGCTCAAACACTGACACGTTCACTATCACAATCAGCCTACCAATTACTACTATTCGATTCCAAAAACAAGACCTTGAACAAATCGCAACAAACAATCTTATCGCAGCAACACCAAGTAATGATCAGTTTGTTAGTGCTAATTTTGACTCAATGAAATTTGTCCTTGCGAGTGTTTCTGAAGCTGACAAATCAGCCACCCTACGCGTTTCAATAGACGGACGAAGTATTACACGACTTGATCCTGAAGAACTAGACATTGGTCGAATTGAAGGCATGAACAAGCAAGAACTCACTCGTCACGTCACGTCACTTCCTGAAGTCGCTGAAGTTAATATTGTGTTCATACCAGCCTGGCTGAGCAAGGTCCCGCCACTTGAAGATCATGTATATATCGAGGTAATAAAATAACCACTATAAAAGTCCGGAATTGTGTCCGGACTTTTTGCTTGTTACTCAGCCACGCAGTACGAACTGCCCATCAATAAACATTATCGTGCTACATATTAATAGTCCAATTTTTGCTGAAACTTTTTTTAATTCTGCTACGGTTATTAAAAAAATACCCTGAATTATACTCAGGGCATACTATCAACTTAATGTCGCTTGCTCATGCCTGGCAAGCCACCGCTGACACTAGCAACAGATTCTGAGTACAATTCAGCCAGCGTACTAACTGTATTCAACCGGTTTGGATCGCTTAATAATCGCTGACGCGCTACTTGTAAATACGGTCGCAAAAAATGCACGTGTGCGTCAACTTCTTCTTTACTGATCGCTCCCAACGATTTTTTGATTGGAGCAAGATCGATCAGGCCATACGGTTTTTGGTTGTGTGTAATATCAAACCGAAATAACAACTTATCGTTATCGTACTGCTTGGAAATATCAAATACCAAGCGAAACTCACACAACCTCCCCCGAGATCCAACATTCAAACCAATAACCCACCACACGTTCGTCTCGGAATCAAAAAATACAATAACAACCGAATAGCTTTTGTTTGCGTATTCAATACGATACAATCCGCCAGTTGCATTCTCCGGCACCAAAGCTGCCTTCCACAAATCATAAATATCCGCATCAGTCATGCTCTACCTCCTGGATAGTTTTTGTAAGGTTCATTTGACTTATTGCTTTGAAACACTCAGCAATATACCAGTATTGCAAATATCACCAATCTCATCAAGTGAACGAACATCTGTTGACATTTATCAGTGATTTCGTATACTTGCCCTACCAGACCATAGTTGTATTGATCTAGTTATTCAGGGAGAGAAAGTCGTGACTGCAAGCTTTCTTATAACTACCCTTACAAACACCACCTGGGGTCACATTCTGACACAATACTATACTCAATAAGCGTCCCATATTTTGGGAAATTCGGGTGGAACCGTCCACTACCCTGGACCCCGAGAAAGTCATATGGCTTTGTCGGTTTTTTTGTATAAAAAAAACGAGCATGCATCCATGTACGACACAATACCCGTTAATGATTTATAGTTTATTCTTGTTCCGCCAATCTGGTGTGATACCATCCCCCTCAGTATTAGTTGGTATCAACCAAGCAAGCAGTCCCAACAAACCGTCAGAGCCGATCAGGTAGTACAATATAGCTACGATAATAGCAACTATAATAAATTTTTTCACACCCAACCCCCCGTATTATATAGACTGTTAATGTTCAAAAATATAATTTTTTATAATAACATAAAGTATATTTTTTGTCAATATTTTACAAAAATAACAAATAAACACGCCGACTAATTACTAATAATCTCTATCACTATGTCGTCAAAACCAAACCTCGAACAACTAACTGATTTAGAAAAAATACGACACTCCTGCGCACACTTACTTGCTGCTGCTGTACTTGAGTTGTGGCCTGATACCAAGATTACCTTAGGACCTCCTATTGAGGAAGGGTTTTACTATGACATGGAATTTGGCCAACCAATAGCTGAAAACGATCTGCCTAAGATCGAAAAACGTATGAAAAAAATACTTCCTACCTGGAAATCATTTGAAGGCAAACAAGTCTCAGCAGATGAAGCAAAAGAGTTTTTCAACGGCAACCCATACAAGATTGAAATGATTGAACAAATAGCCGTAGCTGGTGATGAACTTACCTTGTATACGTCAGGCAACTTTACTGATCTGTGTCGTGGTGGACATGTTGACGAACCAAACAAAGCACTCAAGCACTTCAAACTACTCTCAGTCGCAGGCGCATATTGGCGCGGTGACGAAAACAATCCAATGCTAACTCGAGTGTATGGAACCGCTTTTGCTACGCAAGCAGAGCTTGAGCATCATCTTGAGATGCTTGAAGAAGCCAAAAAACGAGACCATCGAAAACTTGGCAAAGAACTTGAGTTGTTTACTTTTTCTGACCAAGTTGGACCAGGACTTGCACTCTGGACACAAAAAGGAACAGTCATACGAGATGAGCTTGAAAACTGGGCAAAGGAAACCGAGCAGGCCTGGGGATATGAACGCGTTGCTACACCACATATTGCCAAGCATACTTTATTTGAAACCAGTGGACACCTACCATATTACAAAGATGATATGTACAGCCCGATGGATATTGACGGTGAAGATTACTACCTCAAAGGCATGAATTGTCCACTACATCATCAACTATTTCTCGCGCAGCCTCATTCATACCGAGAACTACCACTGCGTCTTGCTGAGTATGGAACGTGCTACCGATATGAACAATCAGGATCGCTCTTTGGGCTGATGCGCGTGCGAGCAATTGCCATGAACGATGCGCATATTTATTGCACCCTTGAACAAGCTGAAGAAGAGTTTTTGCAAGTACTTAAGCTTCACGAATACTACTACAACACACTTGGACTCACTCGCGATGATTATTACATTACGATTGGACTACCAGATGAAACCAAGCGAGATAAATATCATGGTCACAAAGATATGTGGGACCAAGCAGAAAAAATGATGCGAGCAGCTATTGAAAAATCAGGCATTGCAGCAGTTGATGATGTTGGTGGCGCGGCGTTTTATGGTCCAAAAATTGATATTAATATCAAATCATCAATCGGCCGAGAGTTCACTATCTCAACCAACCAACTTGATCTCTTCATGCCGCAACGATTTGGTTTGCAATACACAGATCAGCATGGTGAAAAACAACATGTTGCTGTCATTCACCGAGCACCACTTGGCTCACATGAACGATTTATTGGATTTTTAATTGAGCATTTTGCCGGAGCATTCCCATTGTGGCTCTCACCTATTCAAATCAGCATCATTGCTGTTGGTGGCGGACATCATGAGTATTGCAATCAGCTAGCGCACGAATTCAAACAACACGGCATCAGAGTAGCAGTTGATACCTCAGATGAAACCGTTGGCAAAAAAATTCGCAAAACAGCAGCACAAAAAGTTCCGTATGTCTTGGTAATTGGCGACAAAGAAATGAACTCAGACAATCTCGCTGTCCGAGTCCGTGGCCAGGAAGAGCTCCTCAACATTTCGCAGATTGATTTCATCACAAAAACACAACTTGCAATTAGCCAAAAATCACTAGGGCTCTAAAACAAACGTAAAAAAACCCGGCTCTACAGTCGGGTTTTTGCATTATAGTGTTTCAAGAAGAGCAACAATATCTGCTGCGGTGCTCGTCATATCATCTCGATCCATCAATACTTTCAGGGTAATATTATTTGGCACTGTAAGCGCTTGTTGAAAACGAATTTGCAGTGCTGTAAACGCCACACAATACTGCGTAGTACTATCTTCGCCCAACATGTCCAATACGCTCTGAATTAGCTGATCAGGACAGCGACTATTCGGTACATCCACAATAATCAATGATCCATCCTTTAAGGCATTATCCAGTGGAGGAAATGCAACCATTTTTGTGATGCTAAACCTGCCATCTTCAAACGGCAATGTAAGCTGTAGTAACTTTGGTAGCACTGCATACATGTTGCTGTCATCTGTCAATAAGTAAACTTTTTTTGCTATCATTAGCACCGCCTTTCATGCACGCGAATACAAATCAACCGCGCTACTACTATGACAAAAAGTATGCCTGAGATACACCCAAGCACTAAGCTACTCATGCGCAAAAAGTCTACAGCCACCATCCATTGCGGAATAAAGCTACAACAAAAAGTAACACACGCGACAAACAACAAGATCAAACCAACTTTCAGTAAATACATAACTGCTCCTCACGTTTTGCCCAATCACCGAATCTATAGGGTAGGGCTATTTGCTTTTGTATCAATGAGTTGTATGTGTTTCGTTTTTTACCATATTGAGTATGAAACTAAATATAGTCCTGCGCATAACATAGCAAAATATAAACGCTGATAAAATTACCCAACCAGGCAAAAACGAAATGTTATTAAACCAACTTGTGTATGCGCAAACAACTTTGCCAAGTGACCCGATGTACAAAACTAAAAAATACTTATTCTGCAAAAATGTTTTAATCGAGCCAAATATTTTTGGATACATCAGCAACAGCATCAAAACTGCAAATGACTGCACCCATGGTATTGGAAATAATCCTGCAAAAAACAAAAAACCAAAAAATAAATACTGGTTCTTTGATCCGTACGTTACCATATGACGCAAAAACTCGTCGTCATAATCGTCCAATGTTGCCAATTGGTACCGAAACGATGCGATCAATCCATTATGCGGAATAGATTGTCTAAACAACAGTAACAAACGTCGTTTGCAAAAAGCGTATACTGCATGTATCTCTTGAGCGAATAAAAACAAACAGACTCCAATGAGCTCCTTGATTCCATACGCCACAAAAAACCAATGTTCATTAAATACACTAACAAACAAGACTTTGCTCGACTCTGTATACAATGCAAATCGTCCTAACAGCGAAAGCCAATCGACTTCAGCCATGTGCACTCCTTGATTTTTTTTATTGTACAAGGTACTACTTAACTCACAGTTAATAAGCTATTATAACCCAAAAATACATGTCAGTCAATGATCGCGTTATTGTTATTCTTGGTCCTACAGCCAGTGGTAAAACAAACCTGTCTATTGAACTTGCGCAAAAATACAACGCGTATATTATTTCAGCAGACTCTCGACAAGTCTATACAGGTATGGATATAGCAACCGGGAAAATTACTGGCAGTTGGAAACAGATTAACAGTCAAAATATTTTTGTAGCCCACGACATTCCTCACTTTTTGATTGATTGCATTGATCCGAATAAAGAGTTCAGCTTGTCTGATTGGCAAAAGCTAACGCTACAAATAATAAATAACAAATCACACATAACTGATGGCAAGGTGCCAATTATTGTTGGCGGAACGGGTTTGTACATTAGTAGTATTGTTGATAACTACCAATTACCCAAAAGCAAAACAGATAAAGAGCTACGCGCACAACTTGAAGCACTGTCGCTGAAGGATTTGTTACACGATCTTGAACAACTAGACCCAAAAACGTTCGAGGTCATTGATCATGCTAACAAGCGAAAAGTTATACGCGCACTTGAATTCGCAAAACAAACGAATCAATCATTTACTCAAAGCGCACAACAATCTGATTCACCATATGATATTTTACAAATCGGCATTGAAATTCCACGTGAAGCATTGTATGAAAAAATAAACAACCGAGTTGATCACATGTTCAAAAATGGCATTATCGAAGAAGCGCAGCAACTCATAACCAACTATTCAATCGACCTACCATCGATGAGCGGGATTGGCTATCATGAGATCAAGCAATACCTAGATGGAAATATTTCTCTTGAACAGGCAAAATCAAACATTAAACAACATTCTAGAAATTACGCCAAACGTCAACTAACGTGGTTTAAGCGAGATAGTCGAATTAAGTGGATTACTAATATCGAACAAGCCGAGGCACTGATTGATGCATTTTTGGCATAATAAAAAACCCCAACATTCGTGTTAGGGCTGCAAATATGCTACTTCTTTTTCTCGCGATAAATCGTAACGCGAATGTTTTCGATAGCCGAATCTGTTGCTTCGAGACGCTCTTCAGTTTGGCGAACAGCTGCTCGCTGGCGCTCAAGCAATTCTATTAAACGTTGACGATCTGACTGCAAATCCTCTGTTGCAAAATCAAAAACTGAGCGAAGCATACCAGCTGATGGTACTGCCTTGCCGGCACGGGTAACCTTACTTTTTTTCTTTAACTTCCGTTGCTTCTTTGAAGCGCTCGATTTACCTCGCCGCCCTTTCACAATCTCCAAATCAACAACCATAAACCATGACCCATTACGATTTGCGACCACGCCGCGCTCTTTTTCTTTTCCAAGCAAGGTACTCAAGTAACCAGCTGTAATATTTCTAGTTGTTTTACCAACCACTACTGGACGCATTGATCCAATAGAACCCATTTCATACAACTCAACTTGGTTGCTATTATTTGGAAATAGTGTTGGCCAGTAATCACTAACCGTAGCTTGTACTATAGGCCAGAGCTCAGTTTCTCTGCCAAACGTATGCAGCGTGGTTAATGCAACATACACTTTACCATTACGAAACACTTTTTGTGGAGGGCCAGCAAGTTGTGATTGCTCACGACCGTTATTCATACGAATTTCCTTTCTGAAAAGTAATTGAGGAACCTTAGCTTTAAGACTTCTGACAAATGATAATAGATCATATTCTGCACAATCTTCTGGTACTGAAACACCTACAACCTCTAGCAAATAACACGAAAGCGCAATACTGACTTCAATTTCAAGACTTGATAGACTAAGATTTTCGTTCATAGTGGCTAGCGTATCATTAGCAAGGTACATCAGCATAATTGTGTAAAACTGAAAATTTAACTGATTGCGCTCAGTTCTACGGCCATCTCGAAACGGACTATACTGACTTTGAAGTTGATTAGCTGCTTTGAGAACCTCTGTCCAATTTCGAATACTTTTGACCCATGCAACAATTTTTGCTCGATCACCACCCCACAGCACAGGCACTGCAAAACGATGTTGTGTCGTCAACATACCAAACCCTCCCAAAAATATGATGTGTGATTACTATGTCAAAGGACGAAATTAAGGTATTTACTAGCGTAACACACAACTTACAACTCGTCTAACAAAAAACTGTTCGATACCACTGATACAGCAACTACCATACTGTGCACTTATGATGCATTGCATTGACAATACAGTCTTTTTTTCG
>JAUIEQ010000082.1 GCA_030429785.1 bacterium | reverse complement strand
GATTAGCCAATGAAAACCAAATAGTCAAATATCACAAACAAATGCTGTACACATCAGAGCACAAGTCACCGTTAGAGATCCTTGACAATTACCCACGAACAGTATATTGTAATCCATTATTGTAATTTACAATTCAATCACACATTACCTAAGAGGATCACATGTATCGTTTTTTTGCTTTCACTATCCTCGTCGCTGCTGGTGTATTTGCTTGGCAAAACAACTATACATTTGCCAATCTCCCAATACCAGATTTATTTGCAGGCTCAGCTCTTGATAGCGGCTGGAGCACTCCTGATACCATAGAGGTGTTCATCAACAAAACTGTTGACGAGAGTAGCTTTGTCAAAAACGGCAAGCGATGGATTGAAAAAATGGATGAAGAGATGGCTAAAGAAATTGAAGGAATTATTATTTGCAAAGAATTTGCTATTCCTGACTTCAAGCACGGCAACTCTTACTTTGCTGATAACTTTGGTCGTGTTTTAGCTTTTGTACGTGAAAAAAGAGCACCTGGTGATTTATCACTCTATATTGAACATGCTATTTTTGCAAAATATGCCGGACCCGACACTACTATCATCGAAGATGTCGCTATGAATATTCCTGCGTATCATAAAGACATCAAAGAAAAAACCTCATTGCTATACTGTGGCGAAAGTGTGTTACTGGGCAACATCGATTGTGTAAAAGTTAAAATTGACTTTATAGAAGATCGAGGCGACACCGGCTTATTTGCAATCAGCTACACACATATAGTGCCGAACAAGCAGAACAATATTCATCAAAAAATCAGACCGCCCAAAGAACCTCAGGAACGCCCTCGTTCATTCCAGGTATTTTAAAGACAGAACCACAACTACAATATGTTGTGGTTTTTTTATATATAAAACCCCTTGATATACAAGGGGCGCAATTATTATTTTTCAAACATTGCCAGAAAAAGTGTCTAAAAAATCAGCAACTATTTCTGATCGAGGTTTGCTGTTAGGATCTTTCAAAAACTGATCAAACATCTGGTTGAGTCTGTCTATGCTACGCGCAACATCACCGACCTTTGGTCGCGGGCAGACACAACCGATAACTGCTTGCTCAAGTCGAACTTGTATAGCCGTGATTATATGCAACTTACGACGTTGACATTCAACAATATTCAACAAACACATTACTTCTCTTGCTGCCAATGGATAATAATCTGCAACAACCATAGATTCTGACATTGGTAGTGATTGTTGGTGCTGACACGGTTGATAAAAATAAAAGCCTTTTCCAGATACAGTGTTCTGTGAACAGTCCGTCACGTATTCCTCCTGATGGATTATTGTGCGTGATTGCAATTGTACAAAGAAATATACCCAGCAATACTACACGCATACAGAATCTGTGTCAACACAAAATGGTTGTAAGCATACTTTTAAGTAGTGGTTTCATATATTTTTTTCTTTCCAACAAACCTAATCAAAGTTTCTATATCATCTTTATACGTCGTTCCTTTATCATCCAACATAACCACTTCAAATAGACTGCTTGCAAAAGATGAAAATGACTGAACTGAAAAATATCTTTTTGTAATACCTTGAGGATCTTGGTAATAACCGTCTTCAATTTTTTTGTATCCATCTTCTTCCTTTTCAGGATCATCTATAGTATTAGTTATGGTTGCAAATACACCCGCTGGCTTAAGGACGCGATGGATATCCAAGAATATTTTCTTGGTTGTCTCAGCATCAAAATAATGCAGCGCCATATGAGAATACACAACATCAAAAGCACTATCTGCAAAAGGCAATCCGTTTGCAGTATCAACATTGTGAAATGATACATTTTGTACCCGTTTACTCGAACTACTGATCGCTTCATCAGCATAATCTGTTGCAACTACCTCGTACCCCAAAGATTGAAAAAAATCCGCATCTCCACCCTGACCTGTTCCTATATCCAAAATTTTTCCTTGCTTTGGAAAAAAATTCACAACCTCTTTTGCAAATATGCTTGGCTTAAAAGCCCAATCAGATTTACTATATCTTTCTGTATGTGCTCCATTCCAGTATGTGCTTGTCATATACTATACGCACTAATTATCTATTGTTTACACTATAACAAAAGACTCCGCAAAATGCGAAGTCTCTTGTGGTGACCCGTGGGGGACTCGAACCCCCGTTGCCAGGATGAAAACCTGGAGTCCTAACCCCTAGACGAACGGGCCAAAAGTCACCAAATTCTATATGCCTTTTATACTCAATAGTCTACTAAAAATGTTGATCAATTACCCTGTCGCTACTCACTGGCAGCACAGACGTCAACACCAATACTGCAATTTTATGACAATTGAAAACCGACCCTGTATCAGAATCAGTACGCCTAGTGTAACACAATTATTGATTTCGTCAAGATTGTACTTCCCAAAAAAATAACCACAGGATTTCACATGCACTGACTCTAACACACCTTTGCCAACCTGCTATTTCCTGATATACTGTAAAAAATGTATTAGATGCAATTAAATAGCAACTACTATGGCAAAAGGTAAACTCTTTGCAAAAATTACTGGCACCAAAGACCAAGATGAGCAAGACGAAGTTTTTTTAGAAAACCTTACAACCGAGGCAGATCAAGCAGCAGCAACCATTGATCAAGACACGTGGCTTGAAGAAGATTTTGAAGGACAACTTTCAGTTGATGTATTCCAGACCAATGACGAGATTGTTATCAAATCAACCATCGCAGGTGTCAAACCAGAAGATCTTGATGTGACTATCAATAATGACATGGTCACAATCAAAGGAAAACGTGAAGAAGAATCTGGCGCGCAAGAAGAAAACTACTTTTATCAAGAATGTTACTGGGGAGGATTCTCACGATCTATTATCTTGCCAATCGAGGTAATTGCAGATGATGCCAAAGCAGAGCTCAAAAATGGTGTCTTGACAATTCGTCTACCAAAAGCTAAAAAGAGCAAAGCTGTTTCTGTAAAAATCAGCGGATCTTAGCATTATTACACATTCATGAAACCATTGACTGCAACGCTTGATAGCTTTGAAGGCGATATTGCTGTATTGATATTTGATGACGGTCAACGTCTCACCGTTCCAAAACAAAACCTTCCTGGATTTAGCGAAGGCGATGTTATTTCAGTATCGTTTCTCAACGACATTGACTCACAAGCACAACGTGAAAAAGTATTGAAAGGTATTCTCAATGAAGTCATCACAACAACAGAAAACGGAACAAGCGAACAATCATCAACCTAAATTTTCTCATGCCGTCCATGCAGTCGTAATTGCAATTGGGCTTTTGGCATTGGGACTAGCAGCATATGCAAGTGTCTACAAAACACTATACCAGGGCAGTATCTACCCTGGTATTGTCGTCGGCGCAATTGATGTCAGCGGCATGAATCCAGATGATGCTGAACGAGTTATTACACAAACATTTGATGCGTTCAAACAAAATGGATTTACGTACACACATCAAACAACTGTCGTTAGAGTAAGTCCAACTGTTATTTCAGCAACCGACCCAGACCTTACCTATGAGCTACTCGAGCTAGATCCTGCGGCCTTAGCAGCTGATGCGTACGCATATGGTCGCAGTGGATCATGGTTCACACAACTCATGCTACCGATCGTCGCAGCAGTACATCCACTTACACTCATTCCTGATATTGAACTCAATCAAACCAAACTCACCCAAACACTGACTGAGAATTTTGGCCAGTTCGAAACCCAGGCACACCCCCCTGCCATCACATGGGACAACAACAAACTCATCATCAATCCTGAACAACAAGGTCAGGAGTTTGTATATGACGATATCGCGCGCACAACATTTGCTCAAGCACTACTATTTGACACAACTCCGATAGCACTCACACTACACCAAACAACTCCTTCAGTAACTGAGCAAGACATTACAGCACAACTTCGTAAACAACTTGAAATACTCAACACCACCCGGCCTGACATTACCCTGCAGACTAGTGACAACTCTTGGACATACACATTTACTGAATACAGTCCACAACTACAACTGGTACGAAATGACGCGGATGCTGTGTTACTTGGATTTTCCTCAGAATGGCTTGAAGCTGCTATGCAACTAATTACTGAAGCAACCAATCAGCCAGCGCAAGATGCAAAATTCGCAGTTGAAGACGGATGGGTTGTCGAGTTTCAAAACAGTCAGAATGGATTATTAGTAGACCATATAGCCACTACCGAATTGCTACACACCAACCTTACCAACGGTGTCTACACTACAGACGTTATTGTATCTATTGATACAGCCACCATAGAGACTGCTGATGCTAATGATCTTGGCATTAAGGAACTTATTGGGATTGGTGTATCTGACTTTTCTGGATCACCTGCTAATCGCATACACAACATAAGCGTTGGAGCGAGCAGTGTTCATGGCATGCTGATTCCACCAGGCGAAGAATTCTCTATGATCAATACACTAGTGCCAATTGATGCAACACAAGGCTACTTGCCTGAACTTGTTATCAAAGGCAATGAAACAATTCCAGAATACGGCGGTGGACTGT
>JAUIEQ010000081.1 GCA_030429785.1 bacterium | reverse complement strand
ACCTGCATATCTTTTCGCAAATCCCGAAGCTCTGCACTACCCAGCGTTCTGATATCCTGCTCTCCAAAGACAATTTGTCCTTCACTCCCCACCAGTCGGAGCAAGGCAAAGCCCAGTGTTGATTTACCTGAACCATTTGGTCCAATGATCACTGCAATATCACCTTCGCCTACGTCAAAGGTAATGCCATGAATAATCTCTTGCCCACCCCGAACAACCGTCACGTCTCGCAAGCTAATTATTGTGTTGTCTGATTGCATACTCATGTCTCGTATAGTGCGTTGCTGCTAATGATGATGTCCATGCCCACCATGAACGTGCGCTGCTTCGGCATCGCGCTGACTGATAAAATGCGCTGCAATATAACTTGAAATTGGAACTGCCAAAACCAAACTCAGCGACCCCACCAAAGTCCGAATCACTTCTTCGGCTACAAACTCTGTGTTCAGCGTGAACCACAATGGAATATGCACGGTTGTTTGTGAAAACAACAAGAACAACGGCAGCGATGCGCCAGCATAAGCAAGCACTAACGTATTCACCAGTGAAGCAATATGCTCTTTGCCGACCACTAACGCTCGTTTGTATAATTCTTTTTTTGTTAGCTCTGGATTAGCATACCGAAGCTCGCCCACTACTGCAGTTTGAGCTGTTGTAATGTCATCCAAAACACCCAACGTACCAATCAGAATCCCTGCAAGCAATAATCCTTGCAAGTTAATCGAACTGAATTGATTTGATTGCAAATAAAAAGCTTCCTCAGACCCAAGTCCCATCAAATTCGCAGCATGCACAAACACCCACGCCAAACCAAGCGATACGACAAGTGTCAGGCTAGTGCTCACTAGCGATAATGTTGTGCGATGATTAAAGCCATGCGCTAAGTACAATGACACCAGAATAATAATACCAGAGCCAATAATTGTTGTAATAATTGGATTGCTCCCGGCTGCTATTCTCGGTACAATATATGCAGCCAAAACCGCGATGCTAAATACCAAACCAAGCAGCGAACCAACCCCCTTCAGACGCGTCAACCACAAAACACACAAGACAAAAAAACCAAAAATAACCAACAAGACATTCAATCGATACGTATCACCAACAAAGTAATTAAACCCACCGTCAATTGATGGAATGCGCACAACTACCAAACGATCGCCAGTCGAAAAATGCTGTATTGTATCAATTGTTTCAATACCACTATACTCAACCGTCACTACCTCATCCTGATCAACACCTGAGGTAATGCGAATACGCAGGAGCTGGTACTGCTCGCGATAGCCTGCGTATGGCTCACGAACACCTTCATCAATAATTTCTGTAATAACACCGCGCATGTATTCATTGGGCGGCAAATCTTCAGGTGCGACAATTTCATCAAACCTCTCGTATGAATCAAGGTCAAGCTGACTGTCAGTCTCAGTAGTCTCTGCTTGATACTCAAAACCAACTTCACTATTATCCGCCTGCGCAAAAACTGCAAGCGGTACAGAAAAAGCTACACTTACTATTCCAAAAAAAACAAATAAAAATCGCATGTGGTGCTACATTACTGAGCAAGTGCATCATGCACTACTTGAGCATTATACAACATAAGTTCAGTATATGTCTTGCGGCCATCCAAACCACCAAGTGGGTCAAGTGTTGCAATGCTGAGTCCCAAATCTTTCACAAATGGCTCTACCACTCCAGAAGACAATTGTGGCTCAGTAAAGACTACATCAACCTCATGTTCTTGAGCTGTAGCATACAAGTCAGACAAGTACTGTGCAGTTGGCTCTTTGCCTGGAGATGATTCAAACACACCAGCAATTTCTAAACCATACTCCGTTGCAAAATAGTTCCATGAATCATGAAATGTAATCAATTCGTTGCTTGGTAAATCACGCAACAGCGCTCTCATAGCAGCATCTGTCTCCACAAGCACTTCATCATACTCACGTGCATTTTGAGCAAAACCATCCGCAAACTCTGGATACAACGAACTCAATTCAAGTACAATATTTTCAGCAATATGTTGAGCATTATGAATCGAGAGCCAATAGTGAGGATCTACTGAGCCTGCTTCGTGATGGTGCCCGTCTGATTCATGTTCATGCTCATCATGGCCATTATCCATATGTTCATCCTCGTCATGAACTTCATCATCAGCTTCGTGCTCATGACCCTCAGCAAAATCCAATAAATCAACACCTGCATCAAGCTGTACTATTTTGTCTTCTGAGTCATGGTCCACCAACTCAAGCACCCACGCATCAAGACCATACCCAACTGCAAAAACAGCGTCTGCTGATTCGAGCGCACGAATATCAGACGGACGTGCCTCAAATGTATGCGGGCTAGCCCCAGGAGGTAATACAGTAACTACTGAGACATAGTCCCCCGCTACCTGCTCTGCAATAGCCGCTAACGGAAAAATTGTAGCAGCCACAACCGGCTGCGTGTTTTTGACTGATCGATTATTACTTGATCGAGTTGCCACAACAAACCAAACCATTGCAATAATAACCAATCCTACCAGTGCTTGTAAAACTTTTTTTGTCATAAAATATATTAATTATGCATCACATTGCTTACATAAGCCAAAAAATTCCATCGCATGATCTGTTACTTTGGCAAAGCCAGAATCACGCAGCACTTTTGACTGCAAGCTTTCAAAAACACACGCATCCACATCTTCAATAACCCCGCAATCAGTACAAACAACATGATGATGTTCTGGTCGATCTGCTAACTCATACAATAACTTGCCTTGCCGCAAATCAATTTCGCGCAACAAGCCATGCTCAACAAATGTATGCAATGTTCGATACACTGTTACTTTGTCTAACTGAGTTTTCTGAATAAGATATTCTGCACTCACCGGCTTGGATTGACTATGCAAGACTTTGACCATCACCAAACGAGGCTCAGTGACTCGGAGTTTGTTATTGAGTAGTATGTCGGTATGTTTTTTCATTAATTCAACTCTAGCATACTTCAAGAATAAGTGCAACTTAGTTGCAAAAAAAATAAGCAAAAAAATTATTCTTTACCAAGCTGTTTTTTTAGCTCAATCATTTTTAGTTCCCGACCCACCATCAATTGGTTTGCGGTTTCTAGTTCATCAATTTTTGCTTTTAATTTCTCTTGATACTCATGCAGCTTGGTTATATCAATAACTTGAGAAACAAAATACAATGGTTTGTCATGATTGCCACGCACCAATGAAACACTTAACAAAACCCACACAACTTCTTTGTCTTTGGTATAATAACGTTTTTCCATTTGGTATGTTTTGATTGTTCCTTCCAGCACTTGCTGCACCTGCTCCAAATCCTTATCCAAGTCATCAGGGTGTGTAATGTCCTGAAATGTACATTGTAACAACTCATCTTGTGTATATCCAACAATATCGCATAACGCTTGATTGACTCGTAACCACTTGCCTTCTGGTGATACCAAAGCCATGCCAGCTGCGCTTGATTCAAATGAACCGCGGAATTGTTGTTCACTGATTCGTAGCTTCTCCTCTACTTCCTTCAATGCCGTTATATCATTATGCACGCCAATCATACGAATTGGTTTGTTCTCTTGGTCGCGAACAACCAGCCCTCGACAACGAACCCAAGCAATACTTCCGTCTTGCTTTGTGTATCGGACAATTTGATCATATGGATGATTTTGATTTTTTTTGTGCTCCTCAAAGTTTTGCATACTTACTTTGAGATCGTCCTGATTGATCAAATCCTGCCACTCACTTGCTAGATGTTTTTTGGTTGTTGGGTCGTAGCCAAAATTTTTCCAAAAACTAGGACTCATCCATTCATGCTCTGGTTTTTCTAAATCCCAGTACCACAATCCATCAAGTGACCCTTCTTGAATAAAATCAAAAATCTTTTGATCGCGTTGGATCAATTCGTACAGCTCTTTTTCAAGATAATGTTGCTTTTCACTTAGCATAACAATAGTATTATACTGCTAAATATTTTTTTTGCCAACAAAAAAACAACGCTCGTAGCAAGCGCTGCTGTAGATATGCCAATTATTTACTCACGTACTGTATGAGCAAATAACTACATTCATCCTTAAAGAGAGCTTTGCTTTTTATTCTAAACTAGAATGAAAACAATCATAAAATAAGTCAACGATAGCTCACGTTGCAAACTTGATTGCAAATATATTAAAAAAATTATGCTAGGTTAAAGAATAACACAACCGAGCTATACCACAACCACCCTACTCTCTCGCGCATCCGCAAGCAGGAACCTTCAAGACCAGAACCTATCTTAGAAACAACTATGTCCTACTTTCAATCTTGTATTTCGTTACTTCGGATACATTTGGACTGTTTCTTACAGCATCTAAGACTTCCGCTTCATTGGTTAACTCTGCTATTCGGTCGAGAACATCTGGAGTCACATTTTGATTGTTGGCAATCACCATTCTAATATAATCGTTTGAAGATTCTACTAACCGCTTTAGTGAATTACTAGGCACATTAGGATTACAAGCTGATAGCGTGCGGATGTTAAAATCCTCATCCAAAGTAAGGAGATTTAAAATAAACGGATCTTCAGCGTCAACCGCT
>JAUIEQ010000080.1 GCA_030429785.1 bacterium | reverse complement strand
ACTTCGACGCAAGCGACCACGCCTACACACACTGACCCTGTCGGCAACTCCTATTCCACGAACACTCAACTACTCACTTTCCGGCATTCGAGACATTTCACTCATCCAAACACCTCCACCAGGCAGACTACCCGTCACAACCACTATCACACCGCACAGCAAGGAACGGATCAAGCAAGCACTGACTGATGAAATTAATCGCGGTGGCCAAGTATACTACCTGCTGCGAAAAGTACGTGAAATACCAGCCGCCGAAGCGCTCGTAAAAAAACTAGCACCAACAGCCCGCGTTGCAATAGCGCACGGACAACTACCGCCCAAACAGCTAGCTCAGACCATGGCTGCATTTGATGCAGGTGAAATCGATATCTTGCTTTGCTCAACTATTGTCGAAAATGGACTTGATGTTGCTAACGCAAATACGCTCATTGTTGACAATGCTGCTCATTTCGGATTGTCACAACTCTACCAGCTCCGCGGTCGTATTGGTCGTGGCACAAGACAAGGCTTTGCATTGCTCTTATTTCAACGTCAGAAACTAACTGGCATTGCAGCTAAACGATTAGAAGCACTACAAGCGGCCTATGAGCTCGGCAGCGGATTTGATATAGCGCTTCGCGATCTTGAGATCAGAGGATCAGGCAACTTGCTCGGCAAAGAACAACATGGCGAAATCGCAGCCATTGGACTTTCGCTCTATACACAACTACTTGAACAAGAAATCGAACACTATGAGCACCCTGACACTACACAGCAACTCATTGATGTCACCATTGACCTCCCTATCCAAACCACATTATCTATCAGCACGATTCACAATGACACTGACCGGTTGGCGATCTACCAACAGCTCACACTACTTCCTGATGAACACTCACTACTACACGAAGCTCATGAGCTATTTCCTGAACCATGGTCAGATGATGTCACCAATATGATCGAATTGCTTCGCATCAAACTACTCTGCCAACAAGTTGGTATTTATACAATTGAATCATTCATAAAAACCAAAGATCCATTTGTTGCAAGTATTTCGCTCCATCTAACCCCAAATCACCCTGAACGCGCTATCTCAGCACTACTTACCCACAATGACGAATGGACGTACGACGGAAACATACTCAAAATAACAACCAATCATCTTGGCGATGCATGGCTGAAACAATTACGCACTGATATTGCTCTGATGAGAACATCAAAAAATTAATCTATCCTTTGACGTCATGCTGATACCTGCTATACTAATTCACTATCACAATCATTAATCACGCACCCTATCATGCAATCAGATTTGAAGTTTTGGCTCGCTTTTTCCGAAATTAAAACCTTGAATCCCAAACGCTTTCATCAGCTCATCGCACACTTTGACACACTTGAACAAGCTTGGACTGCCACAGCAGTCCAGATAGCGAAATCAGGAATCGCTGAAAAAGCTGCTCAAGAAATAGTACTTCGACGCAGCCAAATAGACCCTGATGCAATGATCACAAAACTGGTACAGCATCGTGTGCAAGCAGTTACTATCAATGACGATACATACCCTCGACTCCTCAAACATATTCATGAACCTCCACCTGTTTTGTATTTCAAAGGAACGCTCAAACAGGACGAACATTTGCTAGCCATAGTTGGTTCAAGAAAAATGTCCCTCTATGGCAAGCAGACTACTCGCAGTCTTACCAAAACACTTTGCCAACATGGCATCACAATTGTATCAGGCTTAGCACTTGGAGTAGATGCTGAGGCGCACACAGCTTGTGTTGAAAACAATCAGCGCACGATTGCTGTACTTGGCTCAGGACTGGATACTCAAAATATTTACCCGTCACACAATCGATATCTGGCTGAACAAATTGTCAAAAACAAAGGTTGTCTTTTTTCTGAGTACCCTATTGGCACACCACCACTCAAACATCATTTTCCTGCTCGCAATAGAATTATTGCCGGAATCAGTCACGGCACACTTGTGACTGAAGCAGCTGAACGATCAGGAGCGCTCATCACAGCATTTCAAGCACTTGAGCAAAACCGCGAAGTCTTTGCCGTCCCTGGCACAATTCAAGCACCAACATCAAAAGGATGTAATATGCTCATCAAAAAAGGTGCCCATGTTGTCACACAAGCAGCCGATGTCTTAGACGGCATGAATATTACATCACCAGCAAAAAACACTGTCACACAACTCTCATTACCTGCTCAAGAGCAAGCTATAATCAATGCATTATCAGACAAACCACTAACTGTTTCTGAACTAGCTCAAGAACTAACCTTAGCTACAAAAACTATCACCGCAACACTCAGCTCACTTGAAATCAAGAATCTTGTACGCCATGCAGGTGGCGGCAAGTATATCCACACCAATTAACAGTCAGTGTATCAGCGCTTTTGACAAGATGGATGATTTACTGTATAACTCGTATTAGTTTTAATTACAGGTCGATTTATTTTTTTTATGTCACACTTAGTAATCGTTGAGTCACCAACCAAAGCAAAAACAATTAGCCGATTTTTAGGCAACGAATATACAGTCGAATCATCTTTTGGACACATTAGAGATTTGCCGAAAAGTAAAATGGGAGTAGATACAGAAAATGATTTCGCGCCTGTTTATGAAGTGCCTGAAGACAAGAAAAAACGAGTTAACGAACTCAAACGACTTGCTAAAAAAGCAGATACCATCTACTTCGCAACTGATGAAGACCGGGAAGGAGAGGCAATTTCATGGCACCTCCAACAACTACTCAACACACCTGATGATCAGTACCACCGTATTGTTTTTCATGAAATTACCAAGGATGCTATTTTGGAGAGTTTGGAAAATCCACGCAAAATTAACAATGATTTGGTTAATGCACAACAAGCTCGGCGTGTACTAGATCGATTAGTAGGATACGAGCTGTCACCATTTTTATGGAAAAAAGTTGCTCGTGGGTTATCTGCTGGTCGCGTTCAGTCTGTAGCAGTTCGTTTGATTGTTGAACGTGAACGAGAAATCGAAAGCTTCAATCCACAAGAGTACTGGTCAATCACTACCGATCTTACAACCAAACAAGGTCAAATTGAAGCAAGACTATACAAGCAAGGAGACACCAAGCTCGACAAATTTGACATTGCTGACGAACAAACAGCCAATGCTATTGTCACAGACTTGAAAGCAGCGCAGTTCGTAGTCAACGACGTCATAACAAAAGACACCAAAAAAAATCCCTACGCGCCATTTATCACCTCTACACTCCAACAAGCGAGTAGTAGTTTTCTTGGTTTTTCTCCAAAACAAACCATGGTTATTGCACAGCAACTGTATGAAGGGATCAAACTAGGCACAGAAGGAGAAACTGGTTTGATTACGTACATGCGTACAGACTCGGTAACGCTCTCCAAAAAGTTTCAGCAAGAAGCAGCTGAATATATCACCAAGCAACATGGAGCTGAATTCGTTGAATTGCGCGAATTTAAAACCAAGTCAAAAAACGCTCAAGAAGCACACGAAGCTATTCGACCAACAAGCGCCATGCGATCGCCTGCCTCTATCAAAACGTATCTTGATGCCAAACAATACAAACTGTACGAACTAATTTGGCAACGCGCCGTTGCTAGTCAAATGGCTCCAGCCAAGATGAAACAAACAACAATCGATATTACAGCTGGTCAATACGCCCTACGAACCAGTGGCTCTGTTGTTGCTTTTGCCGGGTGGCTGACGGTGTATCCTGCTGATAAAGTTACTGAAAACCTCCTACCTGAAGTTTCAGTTGGCGAACAACTTAATCTTATTGCAGTAAAACCCGAACAACATTTCACACAACCACCACCACGGTATTCTGAGGCAAGCTTGGTCAAAGCGCTTGAGGAGCTAGAAATCGGTCGACCTTCTACCTATGCTCCAACAATTGGCACCATCCAAAATCGCAACTATGTCATCAAGGATGGCAAAGCCTTACAACCAACTGATGTTGGCAAGGTTGTAAATGATTTGCTTGTTGAACATTTTCCGCAAATCGTTGATTTTGATTTCACTGCTACAGTTGAGAATGACTTTGACGAAATTTCTCATGGACGAAAAGACTGGCAACAGATGATTGAACAGTTCTACACACCATTCCACAAACACCTGGAAGAGAAAGAAGATGTTGTCCAGAAAGAAGACGTTACTGGAAAACGTGAACTAGGCATTGATCCAAAATCTGGAAAACCTGTTTCAGTTCGAGTTGGTCCGTATGGTTCATTCGTACAACTCGGCACCAAAGATGATGAAGAAAAACCAAAGTTTGCGCCATTTGCCCAAGGGTACTCACTTGAAACAATCACGCTTGAACAAGCTCTTGAGCTACTCACCTTACCACGAAAGGTTTATACTGATGAAGCAGGTCGTGATATTGTCGCCAACATTGGACGATTTGGTCCGTACCTTCGTATTGGCAGTAAATTTGCCTCGCTCAAAGAACATGATCCGTATACGATCAATGAAGCAGCAGCGCGGGAAGTAATTGCCGAATTTCACAAAAAACAAGCTGAAAAACTAATTAAAAAATTTGACGATACTGACATCACTATAGAAAAAGGACGATGGGGACCATACATTGCTGAAGGTAGACTCAA
>JAUIEQ010000079.1 GCA_030429785.1 bacterium | reverse complement strand
AGGCAAGGAACAGGCGCGCCTGTTCCTTGTAATACTAATCTTATAACTCACTGTTACGCCATGTGTGCTTGCAATTTTTCTTGCAAAACTTCTTTTGCTTGCAGTCCAACCAGTTGCTCAGCAATTGCACCGTTCTTAAAAATCGCCAATGTTGGGATAGACATAATACCATACTGACCAGCTGCTGCTTGATTTTCATCTACATTCAGCTTGGCGATTTTGACTGGTTGTCCCTCAAGCTCGCCTGCTAGCTCCTCAAGAATTGGACTTTGTTGCTTGCACGGACCGCACCATGGCGCCCAAAAATCAACCAAAACTGGCACATCGCTTTTGATAACTTCTGCTTCGAAGTTTTGATCTGTCAATGTTACTTCTGACATAGTTGTATAGTTAATTGGTTATAGTGAATGGCGGATACAGTCAGTTCGCCACTTACGACACACAATTACACATTTTTGAATAGATGAGTAATTACTTTTTGCAAATCTTTTTTATTAAATGAACTGCCTGCATTAAAGCATCCATGAGCATAATCTTCAAGCAATGTCTTGCCAACTGATTTCAGCGCAGAAGATGCAGCCAAAATCTGCTGCAACACATCAACAATATCACGATCCTCATCAACCATCCGCTCAACACCCTGAACCTGACCAGACACCCGCCTAATATTCTTCAATACTGTTTCTTTGTCACACTGTTTAGTCATAGTTTTTGTGTACTATATACTAGTATATAGTATAAGTATTTTTTGTCAAATTGTTGTATATAAAAAATCCCTTAGCGTGAACTAAGGGAACGTTATGTTATATAGGATTTATCTCTACAGATGCGGTAAAATCAGCAGACTCTACCACAACGTTTTGAGTATCAAATTTTCTAATCACGTCGCTTGATAGCGGCAAGGACTTGCAAGAAACTTAATAATCAAATTTTGATTCGCTCTTTCTTTTTGTCTGTTTCATCTCGTATCTCACCCACCAACTCTTCCAACACATCCTCAAGCGTAATCAAACCAACAACATCATGATTACCATCCTCACGCACCACTAACATCATATGCTCATGCGACTTGATCATTTTGCGAAATACTCGCTCAATACTCAGCGATGCTTTCACACGCTTGATGGGTCGTATGTTGTCTTTGAGCAATTCATCACGTTCGTCGCTTTTGAGTTTTTTAAGCAAATCATTAACATGTACATACCCGATGATGTTGTCTTCATCATCTTTGTAGACTGGATAGCGCGAAAACCCTTGCTGCCCGACAAAAAAAGCGATTTGATCAATCGGCACATCGCCATTGAGCACAACCATCTGATACCGCGGCGTCTCGATTTCACCCACTGTTATTTCGTCAAACTCTAATACATTTTCAATAATCTCATGCTCACGATACTGAATTGCCCCAGCCTCAACACCCAACCGAGTCAATGACCTGATCTGTGATTCAGTCACACCTTCGTGCGTTGTTGTTTTGAATACCTTAGCTGCAATGCCATTGTTGAATCTAATCAGCACCCAACTCACTGGATACAGTACAACTGACAACCCATAAAACAATGGCGCAAGACGCAGTGACAATGACTTATTATTTTTTTGCGCGAGTGACTTTGGTGTGATTTCTCCAAAGACCAAAATCAACAATGTCACCACACCTGTCGCAATACCAACCCCCCGACTACCGAACAGATCAACTGCAAGAACAGTCGCAATTGAAGCTGTTAATACATTCACAATATTGTTTCCAATCAGAATGGTAATCAGCAGGCGTTGCGGTTTTTGTTTTAACCGCCAAAGTATATGCGCGTTTTTTTTGCGCTCATGTAACAAATGCCGAGCTTGTGAT
Source organism: bacterium (assembly GCA_030429785.1). Taxonomy (GTDB): domain Bacteria; phylum Patescibacteriota; class Patescibacteriia; order S139-126; family S139-133; genus JAUIEQ01. The sequence continues at coordinate 2,758 of JAUIEQ010000079.1, read as the reverse complement.
TGAGACAAAGAAAAAAAGGCAATTTCTGCACCAGAAAAAAGCCCTGACAAAAGAATAAGTAATATAAAAAAGAGTATCGTCATACAGTCTTCATATTGTAGCACAATTTGTATATTAAAAAAGAGCATCATTTGATGCTCACATATTACTCTAGATCTGGTATAACATTGTGCGATACCACAGCCGTATGGCTCACTGGCGTTGCATCAACAATTTGACTCAATGCAATTTTGCTGTGTTGATCAGCAGTAGTTCTACTGCGACGCTCTGCTACACAAGCAGTCAACGCATGCAACATCAACGAGCAAGCAAATACAACAAAGAACATTCGAATTACTTTCATGCACAACCTCCTTATGTATGGACATACAACCTACCACACAATCATTGACTGCGCAACGCGCTGCCAATCAAAATCTCGCAAACGCTCTCTGCCGCGCTGTACCAGATCCCTCACCAACATTGCATCAGTAACTACTTGTTGCATACCACGAGCAATCGCGTCTTTGTCATCTTTATCAACAAACACACACGCATCATACCCAACTTCTCGCAATGCCGGCAGATCAGATGCAATGACCGGAAGCTCAAAATCAAACCCCTCAAGTACAGGAATGCCAAACCCCTCTTCATGAGCAATATGCACAAGCGCTGTTGACTCAGCCAAGAGCTGGTACTTGCGCTCATCAGATACGTACCCAGCAAAAATAATCTTGTCTTGAACATCTTGCCTGAGTGCTTTATATGTTTTTTGAATTGCATCATACCCAAGACCTGGCTTACCTGCAATAACCAATGTGTAGTCAGGATGCATGTCAACAAACACAGCAAAAGCTTGTAGCAAGGTACGTATGTTTTTCTTTGTCTCAACTCGACCAATATATACAAACTGTTTGTTGCGCATATTGTTTTGCAGAGACAAAGCCTGCCGCAGCTCTGGAGTATTTTTTTTCTCATACCCAAATCCTGTTACAATTATTTTTTCTGCAGCAGCTTGACTCAATGCAATCAAATCATCACGGACATGATTGGTCGCTACAAATACTTTTTCACAAATACGCAAACTTCGTCGTAGCCCAAAGCGCAAATACCAATTGTGAAATCGTGAATACGCTTCTGGTGTTCGCAAAAAAGCAACATCGTGAATCACGCGGTATGTCTTGGTAGGGCAAAAAAATGGCAACTCATGCACCGGACTAACAAAAACATCCGGCCTATTAATGAGCAACTCCCAACTCAATCGTAACACTGTCCATAACCGAGGCAGTCTTATAATTTTTTGTGATTGTTGTGGCAGCCATGCAATTTTTTCTGGCGTATAGTACACAACGCCAACATCTTGGCCCTGCAGTGCCGTATCAAGTGCACGCAGCAACTGATCACTAATGACTTCAACACCAGTTTTTTGGAGTGAATCACGAGAACGAGATGCGTCTATGCCAATGCGTATTTTTTTTGTCATATTTGCTCAATATACTGTTTCATTGCGGTAACAAACTTTTCTTCACTAAAAATCTGAGCCTTTGCAATACAAGCGTCTTTCATTTTGAGTGCTTCATCAGGGGCCAACTTCTCAATCGCAGCAACCAGCTCTTCAAGTGAATAGTCTTTTGAAATCAACATACCTGTTACACCGTCTTCAATTGACTCAGGCAATCCGCCATCAGCAACTCCGATACACGGCTTGCCAGCCGCCATACCTTCAACTGGGCTCATACCAAAGTCTTCGTCAATTGGAATATAAATTGTTGCAATACAACGCCCTACCAAATCAGCAAGTTCGTCATGCTCAACCCAACCTCGCACATCAATGTTAGCATACCCGTTGCTCATTGCGCGTATTTTTTCAATGTCAGGCCCACTAGATGCAATCACCAACTTTTTGTCTGGCAATTGTTGAAACGCACGCACAATGTCATCAACTCGCTTCAACTCCTCAACACGCGCAAATGACAAATAGTAATCACCTTGCGCAATCCATTGAAAGCGGTCGGTCTTGATTGGCGGATAAATAACCGTTGCATCAGTACGACAAAAACGCTGTAGTCGCTTGCGCACATTCCGAGCGTTGGCAATCACATGTCCGTGCATTCGAGCAAGTCCTGCTTGATAGATTCCACGTATCATCCACTTACCAATATCATAATATACAAATCTCTTGAGCGGTGACGATTCATCTCGGCGCCGTTTCTCAAACAGATCATACACGTACCGAACTGGCGCGTGGCAATACAAGAGCCGTGGCGTATTCGCCCGCAAATTAAACGCAGCGCTCAGGCAATTGTTACCAGAAAAAATCACCAAGCCATACTCGTTAATAAACGATTTGGTTTTGAACCAAAAATTATAGTGTGCCCGAAAATACCGCCACACAATTTGCGCTGGCTCACCTTCATCAAGCACATACACCTTACCTGGCGCTTCAGCGCGGTCATACGTCTGATCAGTCCAAAACTCAGTTGCAATATCAGCACCCAGTCCGCGCGCCAAATCTAACACCAACCGCTCACCACCACCACGAAACTGAAACCGGTCGTGTATAATCAGTATTTTTTTGTTTGACAAATCTTTCATACACCAAGTGTAACAAAAAGTAAGCAAAAAAAGTACTTAGGCTTTGTAGCATATCAGATGCATATTAAAAAGAGTGCTGATATGCACTCTTGTATTCTTTATATGATTTTAAAAGATACAGTACAATACCCACTTGCTCCAAGCATAAGCCATACCCAAGTGTTATACGCTAACAGCAATACAA
>JAUIEQ010000078.1 GCA_030429785.1 bacterium | reverse complement strand
CATCACCTCTATAGATAATGTGAACGTAACCATCCTTACCCACAACAGGAAAGCTTTTTTGTTCGGCCATAAAGGCATCAACAAGAGCATTTTTGTCGCTTGATGACTCTACTTTTTTGACCCAAGACGCAAAGTCGCTAGATGGGGCCAGTCCGTGCTTTTCTTTGTCTTGAGCTAACTGTCGAGCTTGTCGCGAAATATCAGTGTGAAATGCAAAAATTTTAGCATTACTCTCAGCTGCGCGCACCACATCAACCTCAGTAACACTACCAAGTCCTTTGCTAATGACTGTCACTCGAACTTCCTTGGCATCAAAATCCATCAACGAATGATGGATAGCCTCAAGACTTCCTGCTACATCAGCTTTGACTATAATGTTATATACAGGACGATTCTCTTCATCTGATTGCTCAGCAACAACATTTGAGGCAAGATCGCCTGATTTTTTCTTCTTGCGTCCATGCATACGACGTAATTTCTTAAGATCAACTCCGCCAGTCAACAGCTGTCCGACCACGGGCACATCTGACAGACCAATAATCTGCGCAGGTGTTGAAGGGCCAGCCACAGACAAATCATCACCATTATAATCCTTCAATGCTCTAATCTTACCCAGCACTTGACCAACCTGAAAACTATCACCAACACGCAATTCACCAGCATGCACCAACACCGTCGCCACCGGACCAGCACCTGTGTCTATATGCGACTCAATAATCACTCCTGAAGCATTGCCTGATTTTCTGGTTTGCAGTTTTTCTTTACTCACATCCGCAACCAACAACACCATCTCTAGCAGCGCATCAATATTTTCACCTCGCAATGCTGACACACCTACTGCCGGCACATCACCACCCCAATCTTCAACTAATACATTCAGTTCACCCAAACCTTTTTTTACATTATCTGGGTTACTTGCTGGCTTATCGATCTTATTAATCGCCACAACCATTGGCAGTTGAGCATCTTGAATCATTTTGATTGCCTCGACTGTCTGTGGCTGCACTCCGTCATCTGCAGCAACTACCAAAATTGCCACATCCGCAACAACCGCACCTCGTGAGCGCATATGAGAAAATGCCTCATGCCCTGGAGTGTCAACAAAAGTAATTGGTCGATCGTTCTTGACTACTTGATATGCACCAATATGCTGTGTGATACCACCAGATTCACCATCTACCACATCAGTTGTACGAATTGCGTCAAGTAATTTTGTTTTACCATGATCAACATGACCCATCACAACCACAACTGGTGCTCGTGTCACAATATCACCCTCAGTACTTGTCTTACTATCAAGAATTGCCTGATGCAAATCTTCAGCCTTTTGTTGTTCATCAGAAATATCTTCACCCTGCTCAGTTGCCTTACCAAGACTCTCAGCTACGATAGCTGCAATATCATAATCAACCTTATCAGAGATCGATGCCATGACACCTTGTCGCATCAACTCCGCAATCAACCCAGGAACTGGCATAGATAACTTTTGCGCCAAGTCACGAACTGAAATAACTGGCGGCAACAAAACAACCTCACGACCTTCTGCAACTACTTCTTTTGCTTCTTGCTGCTCTTTGGCTGCTAGTACTTTTGACTCAAGTCGGCGTCGTTTTTCTTCTTTTTGCCATGCCTCAATAATCAAATGCGCTTGCTTATCTGGAACTTTAATAGCGCGCATACCAATATCAAAGCCAAGCTCTGGCAATCGTTCTTTGAGTTCTGTTGTTGGGACTTTGAGTCGTCGAGCTAGTTCGGTAATATTCATAAAGAGAGTGTATAGATACAAGGACTACTACGATAGTAATTCTACTCATTCACACGCTTTTTGTCAATATTTTTGGCTAATGTATCAAAAAATAACCCTATCGAAAGACTGTCAGAAACAACCAACACACAAGACTTGAACTATTTAGTAAAATTGTGTAGTATGGATAACTAATCAACACAAGTAATAGACCTACATTACATTCATGGCTCTGAATGAATCACAACAACTGTTAGAACGCGTAACTGCTGCCAAGCATATTTTGGTAACTGGCAAACAAGACTATGATGGCGACACTATTGCGAGTACGCTGGCTTGGTTGCTGGTTTTAAAAAAAATGAACAAACGTGTTGATGTAGCCCTAGCTGAAAATCAACTCCCAAAACAATATCACTTCCTCCCTCAACGAGAGGCAATCACAAACTCACTTGGCGAACTACAAAAACTCATTATTAGTATCAGCACCAAAAATGCATCTCCTGGAGAGCTGACATATGAAAAAAAAGACACTGCACTAGAGATTCATCTCACTCCCAAAAAAGGCGTCCTTACTCCCGAAGACGTCAAAACCACCACCTCAAAATACAAGTACGACCTCATTATTGTTGTTGGTAGCCCTGACTTAGAAAGCCTTGGTGATGTGTACCATCATCATCCTGATTTTTTCTACAACACACCTATTATCAATATTGATCACCTGCCGAATAACGAGTTTTTTGGACAGATCAATATAGTCACACTAACAGCAAGCTCTGTTGCGGAAATTCTGTTTGAAATTTTTGATTCACTTGGTGATGGGCTTATTGATAAACATGTTGCTACCTGTCTATACACTGGCATGGTTGCCAAAACACGAAGCTTCAAAAACCCAGGACTAACACCAACCACGCTCCACACTGCTTCACAACTCATCACCATCGGAGCTGACCGTGAAAAAATAATCACCAATCTATACCGCACCAAATCAGTCAATGTACTCAAATTATGGGGTCGCGCACTTGCTCGAATTCAGTATGACGAAAAAAACCGAATCGCCTGGACACAATTACATGGTCAAGACTTTACATTAACCAAAACAACCGAAAAAGATATTCCGGGCATTATTGATGAACTGATTGCCGAAACCCCACAAGCAGATGTGGTTGTTATCGTCTATGAAGACAAACCAAACAGCAAAGCATATATCTACTCAACACCAAAGTTCAATTCATTGCAGCTCGTCAAACAATTTGAACCGCGAGGTCATCGCCAAATGGTCAAAATCGAATTTCCTAACAAACCACTAGCTGAACTTGAACGAGAGCTCATGGAAACCATACAACAGTACATCACCAAACACACCGCCTAGTCCACTCATTCTCTGCTTGTCTAAATCTTGATATACTGTACACTAAGATGGGCAGTACGCACTGCCGCAGATACAGTGGGCATATAGCTCAGCCGGTTAGAGCACCACGCTTATAACGTGGAGGTCCTGGGTTCAAGTCCCAGTATGCCTACCATTCTTGGCTTGAACAGACAAACCAAGTCACACCAATTCATATTTTAATGATTACGCACACCTGTAGATGGGTTCATAGCTCAGTTGGTTAGAGCGCATCCTTGACGTGGATGAGGTCAGAGGTTCGAATCCTCTTGAACCCACCATTATTGTGATTAAGAGCCTGTTTAAAGTCTTTTTTATAGAATCATGACAAAGAAGATTTTAAACAGATTCTAAGTCACCGACGTAATCACATACATGGCAGCAAACCATACCAACAACACGCTGAAAAATCAGCGTGTTGTTTGATGATACAAAAAAACCGCCCTTATGCTTTGGACGGTTATGATTTTACCATAACTGCGGAAGCGGATAGCCGGCTTTATGCGCCACCAGTATCGCTATTACTACGAAGTTTGCTACAGCAAAAAGTTTGGTGACATATCCGTTGCCTTCCATCCTTTCCGCAGCACTCACTACTTCGCGGTAATAGTCCTCTTCCTCATACTCTAGTGTTTCGTCGCGCTGAATATCCTGACCATCACTGGCTACTTCCAAAAAAGACGGTCTGTGCTTGCCGCGAATCAAAGTATGTACAATAAACACAAACATATATATTATCAATTGAATACGGTATACATCCTCGACGATAAAAAACAACACAGTTCCTAGGAAAAAAATAATATAAGGCGACTGTGCATTGATGTATTTATCATAGCGTTTCGCTTTTTCATCACGGCTAAAAAGCACTGCTGTGATTCTGTAACGCAAACTGTCAGTTGCGTCTGAATAACGCTTTTTGACTTGCGCTTTTATGTACAACTGTCGAGCATACGAAGCCAGTCGCTCCTTATTATACACCGGCTCGATGATTGAATAAAAGCACCTCGCCAACAAGTACAGCGCCATAGGATAAAAAGCAACATCTGAGAAAAAAGACCAAGTCACAACAACAATACACAGGAAAAGAATCAAAAGAGTTTTATCATCTCTCTCTGCATAATCTTTTGCGACTTGATTCTCCAGCTGTTCGTCTGAAAGTTTCTGATCATACATCTTCATAATAAACTACCTCCTTTTTCTGTATGTAGTTTTTTTAAACAACAAAATACAATTTACTATTGTAACATTTTTAATTTGATTTGTCAATCCAAACAAGCAGGATAATTCCAAATAACTATGCGAATTGTATGATACGAGAGGTTCCTTCAACACGAAACAAAAGAGTACGCTGGTTACCAACAGCACAGGTAAGTCGCTCTGGCCATTCAATAATCACCAAACTGCTTGAGTCAGTAACGTACTCTTGCAAACCAAGCTCAAGCATATCCTTGGACGATACTGACTCAAGTCGATACAAATCAACATGAACCAATCGA
>JAUIEQ010000077.1 GCA_030429785.1 bacterium | reverse complement strand
TTATGATAACACCAAGCCTTATTCTGATGCTCATGCTCGATAATGCCATGCGGAATTTTTTGTGGCGCTGCTAATACACGAATAGGATATGGACTAAGCTTACTCACTGCATGCAACTCTTTGATAATTGCCGCCATGCGACGTGATGGCACAAGACCTGACAAGCATGCTAGAATATTTCCATAGGTATCAAAACTATCCTCAACCGACATTCGTGATACTGCTGTCAAAAAATACGACTCGGAAGCAATTCGCTTATGTATATTTTTTCGGTACGACGGTGTGAACTCAATGAGCTTTTTGAATGCGTCGCCAGTGAGTTTTTGTCGCGACAAAAAATACTCAAAACTTGTATACACATTAACTTGTTCGGATGAGTTGATCAGTCGCAAGAACAACAACCACAATGCGTTTGTATACAAAACAATTCCCGACCGTGGAACTACGTCTGCCCAATCAGCACCCTCGCCTTGTTCTAACAACCCAAAACTCATCCGATGTTCAAGCCAACTAATAGCCAATTTAAACTGATCATGGAATTGTGCCTTGAAAGTAAAGTTATTTAAATTTTCAGCGTACAACCAATAGACAACCAACCACCACACTGTACCATCAACACTTTGTGGCAGCCAGTATCGCACCTGTTTTTTTTCAATATGTACTGAAAATGGAATTTGACCTTTAGGCGATATATGCTCTGCAAGTGTCTCAATACTTTTTTTGCCAACCTCTATTAAATATGAGTCGCCGGATGCAAGTGCGCCAAGCGCACAAATCATAGCATCCCGTCCAAAAATAGCTGTGTAATTACGCTCTTTTGCCTTGTCAGAAGCAGCTGCAGCAGCAAATCCATGTGCGGTGGCATTCTCACGCAACAATTTTAATGACTCTTCATAAGCTTGATGTATCATTGGTATTTCATTTGTGGTTGTCATATCGTAAGTATGCTTATATTTTTTTAACAATAGCACAAAATACAAAAATGTGTCAGCTGTTTAGTATATCAAATAATACATCGCTTGTAAGACTAATTGCCAAAAAACCAAAAGTAGCATAGAATATACATCACCTAAGCACATTACCAACAACTACTATAAGGAGCTCTTCATGCACTACCAACCTCAGCATAATCTTGTACTTAATCGAGTTGGCGAACAGTATTTTATACTTTCAGCACCACCTGAACCAATAAACGGAGCTGTTTTTACGGAACGAAATCGAATATCTCTTGATGAAGCATTGCAAGTCCTCAACCATAACTGGGCCGTAACCGTTCAACCAATACAAACAGAGCAACACATATCTTACGGAAAACCTGCAGCGATCCGTGTTGTTTCGTCTAAAGAAAAACTGTATCCTTGGAAAGTAACCAGCGCAAATATTCATGAAGTAAATAAGGTGCTCACACTGCCTAACAAAAAAATTCCACAAGCAACTATCATGGATGCTTTAGCAATTGGTGTCACCATTACATTTTTACCTACTTAATCAAACAACCCCGCATAGTATCGGGGTTTTCTACTACTATCAATACAAAAGATACTTACACAAACCATATCAGAACAAATAACACTTCAGCCAATGATAACACAAACAAAATCACATCATACGGACGTGGAATTTTTTTTGAAACAAACCAAACTGCCAGCACAGCAATAGCTAACAACAAGAGCGCATGCATAAGCACCATCACCACACCCACTACAAACTCCTGAGTTGCAACTAGCGCGCCATTGGCCACAAGTATCAAAAAAGCCCCATACAATGTGGAGCGGTCAACATACTTGGTTTTTTGTCGCAACTGAACTATCTGGCCACCTACCAGTGCAGCTAGCCCAAGAACATATACAAAAAGGAAAAATGAAAACGTTGTCGTATACATATAACAAAACTCATATCTAGTATACACTATTTTTCTATTACCTTCTAATCACAAAACAATACTATCACGCGCATCAGCTGTATCGCGTGGTGCGAGTATATAAATATCATGATTAAATTCTCCCACCCCAACCAATTCGCCTTCGCCATGCAAAATACGCTCGTATGGTTCGCAAGCTCTGCAACCTGAGTGGGGACAATCAAACTTTTTAAGATTACGACTGGTCTTTATCTTCAATGCAACCTCCAGCAAACGACGACGTGACTCTGCTTCATCTGGCAACTGCTGCTCTATCAACTCTTCATTCATCAGGTACCAGTAACTTGCTTTGGCAACCGCTCGTTTTTGACACTCAAGAACAAGCAGGTAATAAATTGGTAACTGCAATGAATCTTCACGCTCATGCCGCTTACCTGTTTTGAAATCAATGATATGAACCGTATCATCCTCCTCAAAATACTCTAGCCAGTCAATCCGACCACATAATATAATATTATCTTCTTCAGATAACCAAAACTGAGGCAGTTCCATGTTGATCTTAACCGCTTTATGTCGAAGTGGGCCTGGATTACTCATAACTGATCGCAACATATCCTGCCCACGTTGTTTGTATCGGTACTCACTATCAGCATCCATAAACCCACCTCGTTTGCCTGAGACTTTTTTCCATGACTCATCAAGTCGTTCTAGCAACGAAACTGAAAACCGTTTGTCTGTCGGCAATACAGACAATCCTTCAAGCACATCATGAACTGCTTGACCAAGTGCCAACGGTGGTGTCATGACTTGAATCTTGTGATTGGTCGCAGGATCCTTGTACACATGCTTCAAAAAATAAGCACGCGGACACTCCAGCCAATCAGAAATTGACGTGTGTGATACCCATACTGCACTGTACTTATCCTTCATATGTATGCTTCTTAGATGATTATTATTTCAAATATTCACACAAAAAGCAAAAAATCCCGAAATTAACTTCGGGATTATAAGAGTGCTAAGAAAACATCTGACTATGGCGCACATACTTGTATAACCGATGCACCAATAATACTAGATATAACAAAAATTGAAATACCTTGCCTACAATAGCAGTAACTGCCACACCTAAAAGAAAAGCCACCATATGATCATCAATCGAAGGCGTTGCGTACTCAGTCAAATATTCAAAACGCACTGTGCGAAGGTCAGGCGAAAAGTAAGGAGTTCGTGGCACCCACTGATCAATAAAACTCAACTGACGTTGCCGAGCCTCTGTCATCTGAAGATACCCTTCTACATACAGCTTATGTTCAGGATTGTACAGCGCAATACTGGCAATTGCATGCATGCCAAGATAATACCGCAATGAATGCAACCCATATTTCCATCCTTCATCCAGTACTGAACTGGTATATAGTTGCATATCTTCAGGCATGAGTACACGGTATCCAGCACCAAACTCTTGACTCACAACAGATGAATCAACCACTGTCGCTGACTCAAGTATGCTGACAATATCAACGTCAGCATAGTAGTCATCAAAAGTAATCTGGACATCATGTTCCTTTGCACCATACATGCGCTGTAATTCCTGACCTCGATCTGCCATATAACTGAACTGAACCCAGTACATAGATACAATAAATGGAATAACCATGATCATGAACCACCATATAAAAAACTTTTGCGAAACTGTCAGTTCTTCATAATACCACTTTTTAAACACCTGCTTAATCCGTTCAATAATCATACATAGCTCCTAACTGTTTGTATGTTGTTTGTTCCTCAGCCCCATACCAGCCTGTACTGCAAAGCCAAACAAGCCTGCCATAAAACTTACCAACAACACTAATGCAGTTGCTGACAAGTAGATCATGGAAGATGTATTGTATCGCTCGTACAACTCGACTGTGATATGTGAGCATTCCGAATCAATATAATACCGCTGTATCATATGATGGTTGATGCCATACTGTGATTCATTTGAAGCAAATGCAACACGATGATACAAAACACCATCGGTTAGAATAATATACCCGTACCCTGTTGTATGATCACTCGGTACCTTAAACCAACCGCGATACGCGCGCTCATCAAAACGTTTCAAGTGAGTAAGGTCTAACTGTTTTGAGCCAATCAACGCATCTGGACGACCCTTTGCAAGCTCATAAATCTTACGAACTCCCCCAGGCTCTTTTTCAAGATAAACAACCATCTCCAAATCAATCGTACCACCATGCAATTGTCGTGCTGTTTCAATACCAGCCGGTATATACACGACAAAATAATACAAAAATGCAATGCTTAAGACTACACATGTTCCGATACTCCAAATCATAAACTGCCGTATCTCTCTTTTGGTATACACACGTTTCTGATTGGACATTCAACAACCTCCAAGTTAGTATGGTGAAAAACTAAGTATCTTTTACCTATATGTTGTAACGTACAAAATGTATCCTCTATCCTACACTGTATAAAAAAATTGGTCAAAAAAAATAGACCGCGAATAACGGGTCTATTTTTGGTTTGCTAGGCTTGTACAGCCATTATTAGTATAGCAAATCCTATTATTTACGCAAATGTGCATAACTTTACTTTTGTTTATTTCTTGACCGAACAGCTCGTTGTCGTTTCGTTTTTGTTTTTTTGGCAGTTGCTTCTAAAGCTACGATTCTGCGAAAAAAAATCTTATCAACAAGATCTGCTGAATACGGTACAAAATTAAATAGTATCGCAATCGTAAACAGGCCCAAAGCGATGGTTATAT
>JAUIEQ010000076.1 GCA_030429785.1 bacterium | reverse complement strand
CTATCATCTCCTTCTTTGTAATAACTATCAGAAACATTGTGGACAACTCTTAACATCAAAGCCTCTGTATACTCATCATCTGTTAAGTCAAAAACTTCTTTCCGAATAGGCGCTGCATGCAAATCCATCGCATACGTATATGACATCCGTTCGATTACATTCCTTTTCACAAATGAATCATCTAATTCGAATTTGTCTGCTAATGCCTTGGCTGTTTCAAGATAATCAAGCTCTGATTCTTGAACCAAAAACATAAAAAGCTTACTCACCGACTCTTCATATGCTTTATCTTGAATACTCTCAGATTGTATTGGAAATGAAACTAACAACTCGCTTATCCTCTTTCCTTCTTGACCTAAAAACCACCTATGATTCTTACCATCGACAAATCCTTTGTCATGAGCCACTTCAAATGCAGTTATATCAGCGATAGATTTTTGCACTTCTTTATCAAGCAAAAACTGGTTGTCCTGCACAACATCATCTAAGTTTACAACCGCTGCAATATCTTCATACACCACATCTCGCGCTATCCTGTCTCTATCATCCTCCATGACTACCTTGCACGTACCCTTAATACCAGCAAGTATGGCTTGTTGCACTTTTTCACCAGCAATGTCAAAACGCTGAGCCAGCGCGATGAATTCCTCAGTGGTATATCGCGAAAGATTGGACTGTAATTTTTCAGTAAAACCGTTGACTATTGCTTCCTGAAACTGAGCATCTGAAGCCAAAACCTCGTCCAATTGAAAAAAATCAATAAGCTCTAAGTTGTCATCTAGAATATGTGAATAAGATTGTCTTTCAGAAAATATTCGTATAACTTGTAGCTTCACAGATGACTTTATCTCTGGGTCGTTTTTTACTTGTTCTTCCAAATTCAACGCGGTAACTACCTTGATGAAATTTTCAAATCGCACCCCTCCATCTCGCTCTCTTTCAAAATTTTTGATTAAACCATTTTTTACACTTTCAAACAACAAATCATCATCAATAACCGTCAAAGAATCTGCTAATGTAGATAACGTATCGAGCTGAGGAATTCGACCGTTCTCATCGTGCAAATAATAAAATGTGGCGCAGTACCTCTCTATCACCTCAGGTAAAATAGTAGCCCGCTCTGAATCTGAAAAATAAGCATCCAAGTAGACTGGAAGATCCAAATGGTAATCACCAGAACCCATGCTCAAATCTTTTGGCAAGACTTCCCGCACCTCACCGTCCTCGAGTACTTCAACAGGCATCTCCACAACTCTAGCCAAAGCAGCGAACTTATGCAGCAGGTTGTATCGACTATCCACTTGTGATATCTCAATAAGTATCTTTTTTATCAAGGAAATATTCTCTTCACTTGCATCAATAGACTTAGGAATCTGTAATGTTTCAATCAATTCTATAGCACCACGCAGCACATGGTCCACATCACTATACTTGTTTTTTTCAACAACCTGCCTCAACTTTGCAAGAGTAAGCTGTTTACCTAGATTGCTCAAATCTTCATCCGCAACAATGTCTTGTTGCTGCTCCTCCAAAAGTCTTTTAAGACCACTCAATTCTCTTTCGTAGTCTATAGCATCTTGATAATTTGTTGGCGAAATCGCGCGAGCAACACTTTGCTTGAGCGCTTCATACTGAATTGCTAATTCAGAACTCTGCTCTTTGATTGTCTCAGTTTCTCGTGAACTAGCTTGTCCAAACCTTTTCCCTTCAGTTTTTCTCAACATGTAGCAAGCGATAAACTATAAATAATATAGTGATATTGTTCATAAAATATCAACAAATATGACTAATTCTATCTGCATCAGATAACACTATAAATTTAGTATACCATAAAAAATCCCGACAATATGTCGGGATTTTTTGGTGGGTCGTGCAAGGATCGAACTTGCGACGCCCAGGTTAAAAGCCTGGCGCTCTACCACTGAGCTAACGACCCATGTTGGTGAATAGTTGTTGGCTAATAGTAAATAGTTTTATACCATCAACCATTCACTATATGCTATTTCCTACACAATACAAAACCCGCTTATACAAACGGTTAAGTAAAAAAACTATAGCACGGTTACCATATCTAATCAAGTCTACTGCACTGAGAAATAGTGAGTCTCTTAGCAATCCGTAACTTACATAACTTCCTTGCTTACAAATCTTCATACCTTCCACTCAAAATCTGTTCATAAAACAGTGGACTACATATGTACAAACTGCTGCTAAATACCGATTGCTCAATATGACCATTGCGTAGTACAATACATGCAATGGAGGGCTTGAGTCTGCCCAATTTTTGCTCTATAGCACGCACCAAAACAACACAGGCTCCACCAGGAGTGATCGGTATATACATTTCCCATGTCTTCACTACCAGAAAAACTCCCACCTCAAAATCTTGAGGCTGAAAGCTCAGTATTGGGATCAATTTTGCTTGACAATGACGCGTTAGTTCAAATTGGCGATTCGCTAAAGCCAGAAGATTTTTACTTACGGTCAAACGAACTTATTTATGAAGCAATTCTTGATCTCTTTGACGACCGTCAAAGTATTGATGTCGTCAGCGTAGCAAATAAGCTTGAAGAGATGCGTCAACTTGACGCTGTTGGTGGTCGTGTTTATCTCGCCAATCTAACAAATGCTGTCGTAACTGCTTCTAACGCAAGCAGTTATGCAGCTATTGTCAAAAAAAAATCAGCGCTTCGAAAACTGATCAAAGCTGCTCATGATATGATTAGCCTCGGCTACGAAGAAGAGCAAGATGTTGAAGACGTACTTGACCAAGCTGAACAAAAATTATTTGCAGTTTCCCAAAAGCACCTCAAACAAAACTTTGAAAGTATCAAAACCGTATTGTCTTCTGCATTTGATCGTATTGACGAAATTCACAAATCTGGCGGAGGTTTGCGGGGCATCCCCACAGGATACACTGATATTGATAACAAATTAGCTGGCTTGCAAAAATCTGATTTGATTATTTTGGCTGCCCGACCTTCAGTCGGCAAAACATCATTCGCACTTGATATGGCTCGACATATTGCCACTCGAGAAAAAGTAGGTGTTGGCATGTTCTCATTGGAAATGAGTAAAGACCAGTTAGTCGACCGATTATTATGTGCTGAAGCAAAAATAGACCTTTGGAAAATGCGCACGGGTAAACTATCTGACAGTCCAGACTCTGATGACTTCCCTCGTCTTGGTCAAGCGATGGCGACGCTATCAGAAGCACCGATTTTTATTGATGACACTGCCAACCTTAATATCATGTCAATTCGAACTAAAGCGCGCAGACTCAAAATGGAACAAAACATCGGGCTCTTAATTGTTGATTACTTGCAGCTCATGGAAGGGCGGTCACGGGCTGGTGAAAATCGTGTACAAGAAATTGCTGAAATATCTCGCGCCCTCAAAAGCATTGCCCGTGAACTCAACGTACCTGTCATTGCACTTTCGCAGTTATCGCGTGCAGTTGAAGCAACCAAACCAGCTATTCCAAAACTCTCGCATCTGCGTGAATCAGGTTCAATTGAACAAGATGCTGATGTTGTTATGTTTATTTACAGAAAATCTCGAGATGGAAACTACCGACCAGAGGAAATCACTGACGATGAAAAAAATGCGGCCGAGATCATTATTGCCAAACATCGTAATGGTCCAACAGGTGTTGTCAAAATGTTCTTCGACGAAACACACGCCAGTTTTAAAAACCTAGAAAAACGAATGAGCGTTAATGACATTGTTTCGGAATTTTAATACCTACACAACTTGAACAATGCGACTGATTACGCTATACTAAGGCTCGATTTATGATTAATTTTAGATATCATGTTCAACAAACTCAAACAAGTAAAAGACCTAAGAGATCAAGCGAAAACACTCCAAAATAAACTTGCTGAAGAAACCGTCACAGCTGACTACAAAGGATCAACTATGAAAATCGATGGCAACCAAAAAATCCTCGCACTCGACATTGCTGAAGAATTGCTCAACCCAAGCAACAAAGCAAAACTAGAAGAAACAGTTATCAAGCTACATGAAGATGCGCTAAAAAAAGTACAAAAAGTCATGATGCAAAAAATGCGCGAACAAGGCGGCTTTGATGGTTTTCCTGGAATGTAATGACAAGCAAATAACATCGAGTGAATAGTGAATAGCTAGAAGTCTTATACACCATTTGCTCTTTACACACACCATTCATTCAATACTGTGTCCCAATATCCTCGTGTTATTCAACAACTCATTCAATTGCTGGCGCAATTGCCAACCATTGGCCCCAAAACAGCCGAACGGATTGTTTTTATGTTGCTCAAAAAAAACCAACACGATATCATTCGTCTTGGTCAGCAATTAATTGAACTCGGTCAAAACATCACCACCTGCAGTTCATGCCGCAACTTCTCGCAACATGACCCGTGTGATATTTGCAAAGATCCACATCGCGCTACAACTGTACTCTGTGTTGTCACAGAACCGCAAGACTTAGAAGCAATTGAGCGAACCAATCAATTTTCTGGCAAATATTTTATTCTCAACGGCACTATTTCTACCTACAAAGGCAATGGACCACGTGACATCAATGTACCTGAACTGATACACAAAATAAAAACAAGCAATCCAAGCATCACCGAAGTAATCCTCGCGCTTGATCCTGACATTGAGGGAGAAACAACTATGCTATATCTAGCAAAGGCGCTCGAACCACTCAACA
>JAUIEQ010000075.1 GCA_030429785.1 bacterium | reverse complement strand
ACAAAAGACCTAGTCGCAATCAACAAAGATCTTTTGGCAATTCAGTATATCTTGAGCAATATTTCTGACGATCCAGCCACGATTTTAACCACTGCATACACCAGTTAACACCCCCCTTAGTTGCATTATCACACCTACGCTCGCGCTGCGTAGGTTTTTGTATTACAATCATACTACACCCTATTAACCAAAATACATTCTATGAAAAAATCGCCAACTATAGCTCATATTCATGTATGGGATACTGACAACAAAGGAGATGTTGCTATTGTTGATGCTGTACAAGAACAGCTTCGAAATAAGTTTCCAGACTGCACAATTGTTGATTACCCAATCGAAACACTCAAAACATTTGACCAAACAAAACTTGATGAACTCAATGCAGCTGATGTTGTTATTATGGGAGGTGGCGGAATTTTATACAGATATTTCTTACCATTCAACGACGACATGCTTGCCAAACTCACAACACCATTAGTACTCTTTGGTGTTGGGTATATTAAAGAAATCGGCGCTACCGAAAGTTCTGACGAAGAAAAAAACAGTATTGTAGCTCTGACAACCAAAGCAACCTTACTTGCGGTCAGAGAAAACCACACCAAACAACTACTTATCGCATGGGGCGTTCCTGAAGCAAAAATACATGTTATTGGCGATCCGGCTGTACTACTTTCAGAAACTGCACCAAGTGCAGAACCTGAACTTGCTGATGTAAACATTGCCCTAAACCTCAACTACTCAGGCTGGCTCGGCTTCGGACAATATCAATATACTATCCTTGCGTCATACAAAGCAGTTGCTGATTATTTTCAACAAAAACATAATGCTGCTATTTTTTATGCGCTACACCACCCAGGCGAACAGAATATTTATCCCAAACTTGGCATCAAAAACATGACTGTTCTTGACCTGACCACACAAGAGCAAAAATACATGTACAGCAAAATGGATATGCTTATTGGAATGATGTTGCATTCTTGTGTCATGGCTTTTGGAGCTCGTACACCTGAAATCAATCTGGGCTATGACATTAGAAATAAATCATTTGCTGAATTTATCAACCATCCAGAACTTCACATCCCTGCTCCGGAACTGACCACTGAAAAACTACTATCAATCGCCACAAACGTTTTTGAAAACCGCACAACAATCCAACAGTCTTTCACTAACACAATTAGTCATATCAAATCACAGCACGAAGACTATTTAGAAAAAATCAACCAACTCCTTAACACCTAGCCACATGTCACAACAACTTTCTGTTCTCATCGCTGCTTCTGAAAGCACACCTATTGTTAAAGTTGGAGGTATTGCCGATGTAGTTGGTTCGCTACCAGCCGCTCTGCAGCAGCATGATGTTGATGCGCGAATTATATTACCATACTACGGCACTATAGATTCTCACACATACCATACTGATCATATCACCAACTTCACCGTCAGCGCTTTTGGTGCTGATGAACTAGTAGAAATCCATCACACCAAAGATCAAAATGAAACGGATATCTACTTACTCAAAAATGATACCTATCTCTCAACTGGAGATGTGTACTCATGGCCCGGTCATGAAACATCGTTATTTTGGGAAAAACAACGCTTTTTATTTTTTGCAAAATGTATAGCTGAATCACTTGAGCACCTACCATTTTCACCGACCGTACTTCATCTTAATGACTGGCATACTGGCCTTGCTGCAAAACTGTTACAGCTAAACAATAATCCAATTCCAACCGTATTTACCATTCACAACCTTGGTTACCAAGGGGCATGGGATGCACAAGAGGTGCTCTCACTACTGGGGCTTACTACTGAAGATTTTGCACACGACACTGACCAACAAATACAGATCAACCCCCTCCTACTTGGCATTCAACACAGCGATGCTATTACAACTGTGAGTCCTACGTATGCCCAAGAAATCTTAACTACAGAATACGGCGAAGGCCTAGAAACCCACCTTGCCAAGCATACCAACAAACTTCACGGCGTCCTAAACGGAATTGATATCAACCGCTTTGACCCAAGTACTGACAGCGCACTAGTTACAAACTATTCAAAAAAAACTCTTGCTGACAAGACACAAAACAAAACAGCCTTACAAAAAGAATACAACTTAACCACAAACGAAACCATTCCTATCATCGGCGTTGTCAGCAGACTTGTTGAACAAAAAGGCATTGATTTGTTGATCAGCAGTATTCCAGCCTTAGCGGAATTAGATGTACAATTTGTTGTCTTGGGAACAGGTGATCCGCAGCTTGAAAAACAACTCACAGAGCTTTCCGAAAAGCATAGTAGCTGGCTGTCAACTCATATTGCTTTTGATGCACAACTTGCACAAAGAATTTATGCTGGCTGTGACATGTTTGTTATTCCATCTCGATACGAACCATGCGGCCTAACTCAAATGATTGCGATGCGGTACGGCACTGTACCAATTGTTCGAAAAACTGGTGGGCTAGCAGACACTGTCACACAATACAACGAAGCAGGCGCAACTGGATTTGTTTTTGAAAAAGCTGATAGCAATGACCTCTGTGCTATACTACAAACAGCTATTTCAACATACCGCAACAATCCAGATCAATGGAAACAACTGCAAGAAAACGGGATGGATCAAGACTTTTCTTGGTCACAATCAGCAGCTGAATACATACAAATCTACACATCACTACGCACACAATAATCCCGGAGGGCTACCTAACAGTTTATTTTTTCCCATGCCAATCGTCTATAACAACAAAGCAGAAATTCGCAAAGATTACTTTTTAAACAAGTATGTAATCATTACCCCATCCAGATCAAAGCGTCCTCGTGATGTCAAAGAAACATCAACCGTTATTCCAAAAGAAGATATTTTCTCACCAGAAAACATAGCTACTAAATGGCAAGATTTGTTGGTTGATACTATTGGTGGCAAAAAAAACTGGCGAGTCGCTGCTATGCTCAATCGATTTCCAGCTGTCGCGCTGCAAAACAAAAAAGCATACGGAGTACAAGAAGTCTTTGTTGAAAATCGAACAAGCGGCATCGATCTTGGCAGCATGCCGCTCAAACAAATTACTGATGTGTTGCGAATGTACGCAAAGCGCACCAAAGCGATCGCAAAAATTAACGGGATTGATTATATTCTGATCTTCAAAAACCAAGGCGGTCCAGCTGGCGCTTCACTACTTCACTCACATTCGCAGCTATTTGCTATCGAACATATTCCTCCTGATGTCTTTCATGAGCTTGATAAGGCTCAAGAATACAAACTTCAAAACGGCACATCTGTATACGAAGATATTATCACAAAAGAAGAAAAGTCATCTCGCAAGATCTATGCTGATAAACACGTAGTTGCTTTTGCGCCGTATGCATCTGAATTTCATTATGAGGCCTGGGTGTTTGTCCGCCGCAGAGTTGACAATATAAGCCTTGTTTCAGAAACTGAACTCAAGAGCTTATCACGTGCTTTGAAGCTAATCTTAGGCAAACTCAATAGCATCAATCACCCCTATAACTTTTTCATGCACCAGGTTGTTTCTTTTAAGGAACAACACTTTTGTATCAAAATCCAACCACGTGGCTCAATCTGGGCAGGTATTGAACTTGGTAGCGGTATTGTGATAAACTCAATTTCCCCAGAAAAAGCAGCGTTATTTTACAAATCATAGATACACAACCAACCCCAAGGAGCAGGCATGCCCAAAAGACGTAAAGGAGGTTTGGAAAAAACAACTGAACCAATTGCCGTCGGCAGAAAATTCATACTAGCATTAACCAATGCAGAAAATATTCAGCAAACTTTTTGTCACGCATTTACAGACCTTATTTCCAAAACGAATGCAAGCACAACAAAACAAACCAAGGAATTAGCTATTGAGCTACTCGCACTACTACGAGCTGAACTTATTCGATTCAAACCACAAGCACATCCTCATGGACAGCTATTAGTAGATATGCGTGATTTCATTATCAAGTATTGGAATATCCAAATCAAATAACCCCCCATCAATACTATGGGGGGTTTACTATTTACAATTACGCAACTACTTACTTAACTTGCACAAACTTTCTTTTTCCGACCTGAATACTATCACCTGTATTGATCGTAAGCACCGTTGTAATATCCGTCACTTTTTCCTCATTGACCTTAACAGCTCCTTGTTCAATCATTCGCCGAGCTTCTGATTTCGAACTCACCAAACCACACTCAACCAACAACAACACAATCCCTAGGCGGTTACTTGAAAACTCAAACTCAGCAATATCACTTGGCAACTCTTTGTTAGTAAAGACTTGTGCAAATTCTTGAGCTGCTGTTTCAGCAGCTGCATCAGAATGATACAAGGCAACCAACGCTTTCCCTAAAGCAACCTTGATATTTTTCGGGTTCTCACCGTTTAATAACGCTTGTTTGTACTGCTCAATATCTTCAAGCGGCACCCGAGTCATAGCCACAAAATACTCGATGATCATATCATCATGCAGCGACATAACTTTGCCAAACATGTCACCTGGAGCATCAGTAATGCCAATTACATTACCCCAACTTGACGACATTTTTCGTCCATCAAGCCCATTAAACAAGGGATTGGTAATAATCGCTTGCGGTTCTTGGTTGTATATTTTTTGCATCGTACGACCAGCTAACATATTGAACCGCTGATCACTACCACCAAGTTCAACATCAGCCCTGACTTCAACTGAATCATA
>JAUIEQ010000074.1 GCA_030429785.1 bacterium | reverse complement strand
ATGAAATGGATTTCATTGATTTTTTTCTTTACCATTACTGTTTTTGCTCAATCAAATGAGTTGTATGTTCGTAGCAATTCTTCAAAAGGATTTGAGCAGTACAATATGTTCGTGATTGACCATACGAGTGATGGCGCAGAAGTGTTTGTGACCATCGGGCCAACAATTAGTCAAGTGATCATTGGTCCGGAAAAACAGTACCAGCGGTTCAAGAAAGCTCTTGCTAACAAGACTTACAAAAGTCAAACGATTGTGTTTGTCTATGTTAGTCCAAAGGGCGTTACAAACTCCATTGAGTTTTATGAACTCAATGCGGCTGGTTCTGTGATCAGCGAAGCGCTCTATTGGCTTACTAATGAGTCATTAACCCTTCCGGTGATGTATAACGACGAGGCTGATCGACGAGTGATCACCTGTCGAAAATTCGAAAAATAAAAAAACGCACGGATGCGTATGATACCACCTCCGACCAATCAACAGGTCGGAGGATTTTTTTGCTTGACTTTTCTGGTGGGCTTGATATGTTTGTTCGTAAAAATCATATGAACTTTACCATTGATATAGAAAGGTCTTGCTATGGCTTCGAAATCACAATCGCAGTTGGTTAGTGTTGAGTCAACAGTTGTTATTACAGTCATTGTGGATGGTTGTAGTCGAAAATATACCTTAAAAAAGGAGGACGTACCTTCATATATAACAGAATCAATAGTTAATTATGATACCGGAGCAGGCATTGATCTCAAAAAACTTATTGATACTTTATCCGTTAGTCAACAACAAGATGTGTGGTATATGTTGTCGGGGGATGATTTTTTTAAACGAATTAAGCGTGTTCGTGGTAGAGAATGGTAAATAGTAAGGCGGTATAATGAACATTTTTGCAGAGCGGTAAGCTCTGCATTTTTATTAGGGGATACTCGTTTGACAAGTTGATTGCACCAAGATACTATTCAAGTAGTTATTTGAATGCTTATACTAGTTATATGACAACAATCACAAAAGTTCCAGTTACTAAGAGTAGGGCAGCCAAAGCGCGGATGTTGTCATTGGCTGGCGATCAAACCAGGATACGGATTTTGTGTTTGCTGTTTGAGCATAAGCAAGTATGTGTTTCTGAGATAGCAACTGCGCTTGATATGTCGGTCGCAAGCATCTCGCATCATTTGCAGCTGATGAAAGATGCGGGATTCTTTACAACCGAGCGTCGTGGCAATACTATTTGTTATAGTCTCAACCAGTCTGTGTTTATAAAACAGTTGCAAAAAATAATTTGTACGTAGTCTTTTGTGTATATGTCTGAATTTGCTTCATTAATTATTCCAGCTTTTATTGCAGGGCTTTTTACTTTTTTCGCGCCCTGTACGTTGCCGTTAGTGCCCGCGTATTTGGGTTTTATTAGTGGTGTTTCTGTGCGTGATCTCAAAGATGCTGCTGCGGTTCGTGTAGCTCGCAAACGAGTATTGATTAATGGTTTCTTGTATGTTGTTGGATTCTCTTTTGTATTTATAGTACTTGGCACACTTGTTAGTCTTCTGGGAGGTTCGTTGATTCACTATAGGGTGTGGCTTGCGCGTATTGGGGGATTGCTTATTATTTTTTTTGGTTTGTATTTATTGCATGTATTTGATTTGCAAATATTTAATTCACTGGCACAAACAAAACGCTTTGGATCACAGTTGGTGACCAAGCTCAAGCCAGGCAAGGCGTTTAGTTCGTTAATTTTTGGTATGACATTCGCAGCTGGTTGGACGCCATGTGTTGGTCCTATTTTGGGGACAGTGTTGCTACTTGCTTCAACATCAGGCCATGTTGGGGAAGGTGCATTTTTGTTATTTGTTTTTTCACTAGGCTTAGCGCTTCCGTTTTTGTTGCTTGCAGTATTTACTGGTCATGCAGCTTTTGTTGTAAAAAAACTTACCAAATATCTCAATATTATTTCTATAGTTGGCGGTGTATTCTTGGTATTTCTTGGAGCGTTGCTGGTAACTGATAATTTAGGATTATTTTTTGGTTGGTTTTATAGCGCGTTTGGTTTTTTGAATTACGAGGATTTTCTGCTTAATAGATTGTAATACTCATATCTTGTTGATTATTGACATTCTTGAAGACTCAAGGATGTTATTTTTGTAAAATAGCAAAAGTTGACACATATCCTGAATAGTGATATTGTATGATATTGCTTTTTGCAATGCTCATTAATCAAAGGTTATCTAGAAGATGTTGTATGAATTATAACGCCCGCACAATTACAAATACACACGCACAGATGACAAATCTGCTGCTAGCTGGTGGACAAAATCCGGATTATGTTCGAGGTGTAAAAACGTCTACTGCAACAAGGGCACAATGTCTTGATAACTATTGGTATTGCATTATGTAACAACTCAATTACTCATAGGTATCTGAAGCATTCTGCTCTTGTGACCAGAATGTTTTTTAATTGTACATTTACAATTATATAGGAGATCGCTGTATGGAAAGCAAGCAGCGTCCGAGAAGTTTGACAGAATCGGTACGGGTATTTTTTGACGGAATCCGTACACTCAAAGATCTTACCGGAGACGAGAAGTATCGATTGTATGGTATTGCTGGAATTATTTTTGTACTGCAAGCATTTGAGATTGGAGAAAGTGTGATTTTGAAGTATTTAGTTGATGCAATGCCTCAAGCGATGCAAAAAGGTTGGTTTACGTATGACGTTGTATTCTGGTTGAGTGCGATGTGCGTGCTCATGATCAGCTCTATTATATCAAGTCATTTTTTTAAGGAGTATTTATTTCTCAAGAGTGCTATCAAGCTTGAAAACTTGTGGCCCACCAAAGCATTGAAAAAATTAGTTGCATTACCGTTTGCGTATCACGAAGAAAATAACACAGGGAAAATAATTTCAAAAATAAACAAAGGCAATAGTCGTTCGTTAGATATATTATTGGCATTGTTTTGGGAATTTATACCGCATGTTTTTTTCGTGTTAGCTAATGCTATATTTCTGTTCATTATTGATTGGCGTCTTGCGACTATGTTTTGCTCCGCTGTGGTTCCAATGGCTCTCTTGAATATGAAAAGTTACATAGCATTTGTTGAAAAATGGGATCGGTGGGAGCAGCTCAAAGAAAATGCTGATACTGTTTTTTGTGAAGCGATTATTAATTTTGCTGCAGTAAAAAGTTACGTCATGGATGAATCCATTCTGAGTGAGCATCAACAAAAGCGACAACAAATGGCAGATCTTGATCTTGATTTTTCTTTCACAATACAAAAGTATTTTGCCAGCATTCGGTTACTGCTCAAATTTACGTGGCTTGGTACTATTGGATTCGCGCTGTATTTGCTGTTTGTTGATTCGGAGTTTAATTCAGTCGGTACAATAGTGTACATTATGACAAGCGGTAATGCAGTGAATATTTCGTTATGGAAGATTATTCACGTATACTCACGAATTATGCGCCATTTGGTTTCCGTGCATAGGTTAAAAAAGTTACTTGATGAGCCAGTTTCTGTTCAGTCAAATGACGATGCGATTGTTCCAGCTACTTGCGAAGGACGAATTGAGTACCACGAAGTTGGGTTTTCGTATAATGGACCTGATACACAATTGTTTAGCGGTTTTAGTGCACAGTTTGAGCCCGGCACTACCACAGCGATTGTTGGTCCTAGCGGAAGTGGTAAGACAACATTAGTGAAGTTATTGCCTCGTTTTTATGATGTAACAAGTGGTGTTATTACACTTGACGGTGTTGATATTAGATTGCTTGACTTGTCATTTTTGCGAGACCAAATTGCGACAGTTACACAACTGACTGGTACAGGTATTTTTGACGATACAATTGCAGGTAATATACGTGTAGGAGATCCTGCTGCAACAGATGCTGAAGTGTGGGAGGCGCTCACAGCTGCAAATCTTGGTGAGGATGTTAAGCAGTTTTCTGGACAATTGCATCAAGTTGTAGGAGAAATGGGAGTGACGCTTTCGGGCGGTCAATGCCAACGGTTACTGATTGCACGTGCGTATCTCAAGCTCAAGCGAGGTGCAAACATCATCGTATTTGATGAAGCAACTAGCAACCTTGATTCTGTTTCCGAAAAAGCGATTCATGAAATGATCGTGAACTTGCGCAAGGCTACCGGTCGCAAAATCACAGTGATTATTATTGCGCACCGTTTTGCAACTATTGAGTCTGCTGATTATATTTATGTTGTAGACAATGGCAAGGTTGTAGAAGAAGGCGATCATGCACGTCTTGAGCAGCATAATGGATTGTTTATGAAGCTCAAGCGCATGCAACAACTTGGTGAATTAAGCTAACTATTATTATCTTCTCACAAATCCCAGACACACAGTCTGGGATTTACTTTTGTGCAAAACTTAGCTAGACTAGTGGCAGTTATTCCTAAAAAGTCTTTATGAAAGTTCATGTGAAGCGCCAGGTGTATATTTTGTTAATTTTGCTTTTGTTGTTGGTGATTATTGGATTGGTTGCATTTGATATGTTGCAACGAAAATCAGTAAGCTTGACTGTGCCAGCTCAAGAAGTGACACGTGTTGAGGAGACAACGATGCAGACACTGCTTGATCAAATCAAGCCAAAAACAGTATATGATGGCACACGTGACGCTTTGACGCTGCAGGGTGTTGTGGTTGATGGTATGACAATTTTTGCAAATGGTGTTGAGGTGGCTGTTTATCAAGACAATAGTTTTGATATTGAAATTGAGCTTGTAGTCGGAGCAAATAGCATTAATATTG
>JAUIEQ010000073.1 GCA_030429785.1 bacterium | reverse complement strand
CAGACCTTTAACAAACCACAATCAACCAACAAAGGATGAGCTATGAGCCAACAACAAATTTCCTTTTTGAATTTCATGGAATTGCTTGCCAATCACATTGGCGCAGGATATAAGAATAAGAGCAAACTCCGAATAGCAGTCAGTAAAACAATCGGGGTCGAGATACCAAGAAGTACTTTTGGTGACCACTTTATTAAAGGCACAACACCAAAGCCAAACACACCATATCATACCAAACTAGCGGTATATTGCGAGGATAATGCCCCATTTAATATGTATATAATCGAAGGCATTACACGTGAGTATCATTTGATAATGGCCCGAAAAGCTTTGGATGAGTTGCATAAACGCCTGAGTTATTTTGAAGCAAATCCAAAACTTCGCAAACGCCTCATCCAACTTGCTGGCAAAGAATTGATACTGAGCGTCGGCACTCGACTAACTCGACTACCAAGTCCGGGCAGTATGATTGCATTTGAAGAATTACAATAACAAAGTACATACTTTTTTGGCAAAGGAGACAACCATTGAGTATAGAGATTAAAAACGTAGAGAAGTTTACCAAACAAACTGATATTAACACATTAGTCAGACGTGCCTCTGAAGTAAATGATTTACGAGTTCCTGTTCGCGAGGTCATCAGTAATGGTTTTGATGGCAAACAAGAACGAGAGTATGGCAGCCCGTGTACTGTTGCAATTATCTTACATCGACAATGGATAATTATAGAACATGACGGTGGCGGCAGATCACGCATTGACTTCAAACAGCAAGTAATTGGAAGATCAAAAAAAGCAGGCAAAACTGAATTTATCGGCAGGTTTGCACTTGGTGAGCTTACACACGCCTCACTCGCTGACAAAACCACATACATCAGCCGGCCTGATCTACGCAAAAAACCTGTGGCGGTACGATTAAATTCAGAGAGATTGCTTGATCAGGAAGTTGGCGAGGCTAAATTGTCGTATCTGCAACATACAGGCGAAAAAGTAATATTTGAAAAATTAAAGACTCTTCCCACAAAAAAAGGCTCTCAACTCACGCTTGAAAAGTTATTGCCGTTTCTTGGGTCTGTTTTCATTGACAGGCTGGTGACTGATGGGCTGAGAATTTTCGCACGAGTTGCTCCAAAAAAAATCGACCTACAAACAGCCATAGAAACAAATTGGCTTGATTCAAAACATATCGCTAAAATGCATCGAGTCACTCCACCTGATTACTCACATTTACCCGTTCTCATGGATGTTGAAACGCACTTACCCGACTACCCTGAAAGAAAACTAAGCATCAAACTTCATTTTCAAGAAGGTGGTGGTGGTATTGCGAGAATTCTAGGACACACCTTTGGTATAGAAATTCGCAGCATAGAGTCAAAATCCCTCAGCAGGTCAATACTTGGTTCAGACGCAGTTACCGGATACATAATCCCACACGAAGGCTGCATCAATCCAAACTCAAACCGTGACGGATATGCAAACGATGGGTATTGGCAAGCATTTCTTGAAGTCTTACAGAAGGTAGACAGACTGATCACCCAAAAAGTCGATCAGTTGCGGCAACAAGTCTCAGGGTCAAATTCCCAAGTACTACACGTACGCACTATCCAAATTGCGAACAATATCCTTGGATCTACTGCAATGAGTTCATATCGTGGAATTTTTCGTACTCCCATAAAAAAAGGAGACGGTATTACACGGTTACGTGAAGGTGAAAAACGCGGCAGAAAATCTTCTGGCCCACGCGGTAAACAAACACACTTCTTAGGAAATCTTCGTTTTGCTGAAGTGCACTTCCCTACTGGTGACAAACGAGTATTTTCGTATGACCCGAATACTGTTGTAATCTCTATCAATCGAGACCATCGACTGTACAAGCAAGCGCAGAAAAACCCACGCGCCATGGTTTTTATCTACCTGTCATGCATTGGCGAAGTCATAAAGCGAACAAAAAACCTTGATGACAACTTTTTGCAGACCTGGAATATTCAGGTCAATATTGATGTTAGCAAAATTCGCTTTGGTAGAAAATCACTGCAATAGCACACACTATGAATGAAGCAACCAACCGTCGACAAAACCGGCGGTTTTTTTGTGCAAAAAAACGGATGATTATTCATCCGTTTATACAATCACTCAAGATCATAGTAGTCTCGCCCTTCACGCCTCAGCGCATCTGTCAGTGCATCATCACCTAGAAGATAACTGACACTGACGTGCAAATGCAGCGGATTGCCATGCACCGTAGCGATACAGCCCATCGTGCGAAGGTATGTCACTACCCACCAACGGCGTGATGTGTTCCAGGTTTTGACAGATATATCAACAGCATCACTGAAACCATCTCGTTCATAATGACGAGACTGTTGCGTGCCAGTCAAGCCGATCCTTGTATAAAACTCTCGTGTTCTGATTTCACCATACGTCAAACGCAACTCTGGATCAACCAGAAATATTGGCTGCAATACAATGGTCAAAACCGGATTGATCTGCGCATACTGCACATCTGTATTGAGATTGCTTTTTTGTGCTGCCGAGCCAAACCAACACAGAATAAAAAAACTATGGATACCCAAAAAAAGCATGCACGCAAAAAGTAACACCGGCACAGATTTAACCCATGAAAAGGTTATTATACTTTTTAAAAAACGGAACATCGTATAGTGACGAGCAATATGCCATAAACGCAAGGCATTATACAACAAAAATAATGTCGTAATCACACTAGCTAAAAATAGCGAAACAAGCGTGTGACCTAAACCAATATAATCACCAATATGCACTGTCCATACCAGCAATAAAAACCCTGCTATTACAGACCACAAACATCGCCCAATCACTTGCATCACCCTCTTCGCCAATTCCTTCACGGCGTGACACCTCCTTTTCTTTTTTTAATATTCAAGGTAATCCATTATAATGCATGAAAAGTATTTTTTTGTCAAGAAAAAAACTGCCTGAGACATTCAAGCAGTCCTTGCTTATAAAGAAAAAAACAGTTATTCATCCCCAAACGTCACCCATTCATTATTTTTTTCAAAATTTTTGTAATACTTACTTACTTGTGGCTTGGTCGCGCCATAATATTTACTATTGAGTACATCCTGACCATATGGGTTTGAAGCATCACTTGAAAGCGGACTAAAAGCAATCTGCGCAATTGGCATTTTGTAATACAACTTTACTGGCAAATTCATAATATTATGCAACTCAAGGGTGATCTTGAGCTTATTGCCAGGATCAATATATCCAGCAGTTGCATGCACAATAATACCGACACGACCGAGCGAACTCTTACCTTCGAGCCTTCCTACCATATTATTCGCCACACCAACAACCTCATACGTCATGCCAAGCACAAACTCACCCGGATGCAAAATAAACGGACGATCCTGGGAGATACTTACCTCTTCTACCATATCATCCATTGGCTTTTGCAAATCAATACAAGCATGAGCATGATTATTAAAAACCAAAAAATCTTTACCTAAATGCAAATCAACCGAAGCAGGCTGAATGCTATTAGGAAATAATGGATCAATAACTACTGATCCATCAGTTAATGCTTTTTGAATATCACTATCAGATAAAATCATACTGTTTTATTTCATGACGAGCTTGTACAGCCATGGTTATTATACTTTTTATCACCTATCCAACAAGCTCTAGGTGGATTATTGCAAAGCTGTTTGAAGCGCTTCCTCAGCAGCAACAGGATCAGCTTTGCCTTTTGACTCTTTCATAACCATACCAAGTAAAAATTTCAAAACTGTTTCCTTGCCTGCTTTATACTGCGTGACTTGATCTGGATTATTTTCTATAACATGCTTAATCCACCCATCAAGGTCATCCGCACTATCTGATTGTAACAAATCTTGTTCATCAAGTATAACACTTGGATCATCACCAGATGCATACATTGCTTCAAGTAATTTTTGTGCATTGGCAGTGTTGATCTGTCGAGTAAAGAGCAACGTCAACAACTCTGCAAAATTCTCTGGTGTAATCGGCTGCTCGGAGAATTGCGCGCCGTCAGCGTGAACCATACTAACCAACTTTGACAACACCCAACCAGAAATCAATTTATTAATTTTTGTTTTGTGCTGCTCCCAAATTTCTTCACTGGTTCCACTAACACCTTCACTACTCTCAAGCCATGCCACAAGCTCAGAAACCACACGTTCAACAAATCCCATCAAAGCAACATCTTGAACAATGACATTAATATCATGCAAACGAAAACCATACTGATCAAGCAACCGCATACGAGCTGCTTGTGGCAATTCGGGTAACATAGTATTGATGCTATCAATGTATTCACTCGTTAATACCAATGGTGGTATATCAGGCTCTGGGAAATACCGATAATCACTTGCTGCTTCTTTAGTTCGCTGCTCGACTGTTACTTGTTTTTTTTCATCCCACCCTCGTGTTGATTGGATATGGGGCGGATCGTCTCGCTCCCACAACGCACGCTGTCGTGTTTCTTCATATTGCAAGGCTTTTTCAACTGCTTTGAATGAATTAAGATTTTTAATTTCAGTTTTTGGATACAGTGTTGTCTCACCTGCTGGTCGAAGTGAAATATTTGCATCGCACCGAAGCTGACCCTTCTCCATATCCGCATCAGACACACCAATTCGTCGCAAAATCAACCGTAGCTCTTGCAAAAACATTTTAGCCGACTCAGGGCTCTTGATATCAGGGCGTGTTACAATTTCCATCAATGGCGTACCACCACGATTATAGTCAATCAATGA
Organism: bacterium; assembly: GCA_030429785.1. Lineage (GTDB taxonomy): Bacteria > Patescibacteriota > Patescibacteriia > S139-126 > S139-133 > JAUIEQ01. Next base: position 18 of record JAUIEQ010000073.1, on the reverse strand, counting down.
GCGTGTACCTTCGTGAGT
>JAUIEQ010000072.1 GCA_030429785.1 bacterium | reverse complement strand
ACAATCACATAAGTAGTCTAATGTTTGTTCTGCGGACACCCACCTGAATTACAGGAACAAATAATGCGATCCTCTGGAGACTCAAAAAAACCGAAGTAGTTCGGCTTTTTTGTTAGCTTTACAAGAGTGGTTTTTTGTGATAAAGTACTTAGGTTAATATTAATTGTTACTGTTATGTCAAGAGTTTGTGACAAATGCGGGCGCGGTACTGTAACCTCAGCTAAGCGAAGTAAATCAAATATTCAAACTAAAAAGCAAAGTTTTATTAATTTGCAGATTAAGACTATTGGTGGTGTTCGGAAAAAACTTTGTACAAAATGCATTAAGACTATGACTAAAGCATAGCTCGCATCCTCAATTCGTAACTGATAAGGCCCTGGTGTTTCCAGGGTTTTTAGTTTGTGTGTTATTTTGTGGTATACTTTATACAGATAATGCTGTGTATAACTTTATTCAGTTACAATGACACGATCGTCAAAAAAAGTACTTATCGTAGATGACGAAGAGTCATTACGGAGCTCAATTGCATTCAAGCTCAGAGAGCATGGTTTTGATGTGCTTGAGGCAGTAGATGGTGTAGATGGTTTGGCGCAAGCAACAGAGCAACATCCTGATCTTATCCTACTTGATATTATTATGCCTCATAAGAATGGTATTGATATGCTTAAAGACTTGCGTAGTGATGAGTGGGGAAAAGACGCGCGCGTGATTATACTGAGTAACTCTAGCGACGCACAGTATATCGCAGAGGCGGTGCAGCTTGGTGTGTTTGATCACTTTGTTAAAGTTGACTGGGATATTGAAGATATTGTTAAGGTTATTAATGAAAAACTCTGTAACATAAATTGATTTGTAAATATTAACTTTTAGATTATGGAGGTTATTCTTAGAACAATTGTTCTTGCTATTGGCTGGCCAATACTTGTGCTTGGGAGTATTTTTATTTTTGTACAAGGTAGGCGAGCTTGTTCTGTTGTAGCAGGTTCATTGGTTGGAAATTTGAGTAAGACTTTAGTCGGTTCTATGATTATCGGGATGTACAGCCTCGGGGTCGTGTCTACTCTGTATATGTTTGATAATCCAAGAGCGGTCTATGTAGTGATTATTATTTTTTTGGTTTGGTTTATTGCGTTTGTGAAAAGTTTGAAGGTGTTGAAACATGCATGTGATGAAACTAAGAAAATAATAGAGGGAACTGAGGAGTACGTCCAATAATAATTTAGTCTTAATTTTTTTCTTATGCCTGATCAAGATCAGTACAAATCTTTACTGTCTGAAATTATTGCTAAACAAGCTGTAATTTTGGGTCCTGATATTGCTGTGCTTAGAGCACGAAGTGTAACCGGACTTGAGGTTAATGATGATGGCACAGTTGTTAACTTTTCTGGAGATCCTTCCGAAGTTGTGCAACAGTTAATAGACTCGTATGTGCAGTTATCAGGGCAAATTGTTAAAAATGCTATGGGTTCTATTTTTAGTAAATATCCAGGGTTAGAGAATTTGCCAAAATAGCCTAGTATTTTAAATTTACTCTTAATGTTTACTGTATGGTTCATTATATATTTGCTTTGTTATTACTTACGACTCCTGTTGCAGCGCGTGCTCAAGAGAGTGCCGTTGCAGCTAGTACATTTGTTAATTCGTTATCACTTTGGGTTGCGGTAGTAGTTGGTATTATTGCTAGTTTGCTTGTATTTGCAGATGCAAAACGAATCGGTGGCGGAGTGCTTGGCAAAGTATATTATTATTTTGCTATTGGTATGTTGTTGATTGTATTGGGATTCTTGGCAGTAGTTGTTCCACCATGGGCAGACATGTTCACGATTATGCGTGTACATGATGGTATGTTTATTCTCGGTTACTTGATTATTGCTATTGGAGCTCGGAAAATCATTGTTGCATATGACAAGCCAACCAAGCCGGTAGTTAAAGAAAACGCAGAAAGCTTAGATCAGGTTGTGTAGTGGCGGTTTATCTGTGTTGAATAATTAATTAAAACATTCACGTATCATGTCGGATGTATCTTTGTTGATAGTTGCTACAACAGCCGTTCTAATAGCACTCGGAGTGGTTGTTTGGAGTTTATGGAAAAACAAGCAAATTCAGCAAGGTTTGCTTAAAAAAGAAAAAGATATGCAGCGTCGGATGTATGAACTTGCCATTCTCAAAGAGCTTGGTGAACGTGTTGGTTATTCGCTTGATTTGAAACAAATTGTTGATATTATTATGGGTTCGTTGCATCAGTTTATTGAGTACAGTGCTACGAGCTATATGTTGATTGAGCCTGAGAAAATTTTATTTAAAGTTCATTTAGAAGAATCTGTTTCGCGCGAATTTTTGGATGAGATCAGAGATCGGATGCTGAAGTCACTTAGTGCGTTATTGGATCGTGATTTTAATAAAGAGTACGTTGATGAAGTTTTGACAGGGGCAATTTTGGTTGATGAACTTCCTCGACCGGTACAGTCTTTTTTTAATATTCCGCTTGTAATTGGCGATAAGGTAGTTGGAGTATTGACTGTTGCGCATACTCAGGATGGTCTGTACAAAGAAGAAGAGATGACTATTTTGTACAAGATTACACAACAAGCTTCTCAAGCAGTAACAAGACTACAAGAAGTGATTGAGATTGAGCAACGGAAGCTAAATGCAATGGTGCTGAGTATGACAGAAGGTGTGGTGATGACTGACAAAGATTACCGTGTAGTCGTTGCAAATCCTGCTATCAGAAAAGCAGTTGGCATTCCGGAAGATAAGGAAGAAATTACCGTTTTTGATTTTATTGACCGACTTGATGGTAAGTTTGATATTCGCGGTAAGCTTGAGGAAAGCGTGAAACTTGATAAGGTTTTGGTGACCCAGGAAGTGCTTATACATGATCGGTATTGGCAGATTTTTGTAGCTCCAGTAAAAGGTAGTGCTGGTCTTGAGGATGAGGTAGTTATGGGCGGTGTTGTTATTTTTCATGATATTACCCATGAAAAAGAAGTAGTCAAGATGCGAGATGACTTTACATCAATGATGGTGCATGAGTTGCGCTCACCACTTGATGGGATACGTAAGCTGAGTGAGTTGTTGCAACAAGATAGCGTTCACTCTGATGAAAAAACCTATACTGAGTTTTCGCAAATTATTCATCGTAGTTCTTCTGAAATGCTTGAGTTGGTCAACGACTTGCTCGACGTGGCGAAGTTGGAGGCAGGGAAGTTTGATATCAATCCTGAGCCAGCTAATATGAAAACGACGATAGAGTCGCGAATTAGTTTTTATAAAACGCAAGCAGAGGGCAAAAAAATAGCTTTGAGTGCTCATATTGATGAAAAGATCCCACAGTCAACAATGTTTGACCCAAGTCGAATGAATCAAGTATTAAATAACTTGCTGTCAAACTCGCTCAAGTTCACTCCAGAGGGAGGGTCGGTCTATGTGCAGGCATTTACGCATGCAGCAGGGGCTGATATTGTTAAAGAGTCAGTAGCGTTAGGTATTGAGTGGTTTGTCAAAGACAATACCGCTTTCACATCACTGTCTGATTGTTTGGTAGTAGCAGTTACTGATAGTGGTATGGGTATTCCGCAAGAAAAAATAAAACAATTATTTAATAAGTTCAAACAACTAGGTTCATCCGAACGAGTTCCTGGTGAAAGTAAAGGGACCGGGCTTGGCTTGGTAATTGCCAAAGGACTTGTAGAGGCGCATCGCGGTACAATAGGTGTAGCCTCAGATGAAGGGAAGGGATCTACATTTTATTTTACAGTACCGCTTAATTCATAATTAATCGAATTCATATGACTGATGCACAAACTAAAAAAATACTCTTGGTTGATGATGAAGTTGGTGTCCGCATGGCTGTTTTATTCAAACTTAAAGAGGAAGGTTTTCAGGTTTTTGAGGCTGAAAATGGCGAAGAGGCATTACAGCTAGCGCAGCTTGAAAAGCCAGATTTGATTTTGCTTGATTTGCAAATGCCAAAAATGGATGGCATGACAATGCTTAAAGAGCTTCGGTCAAAAGATGATCAATGGGCTCAAGATGTGCCGATTATACTGCTGACAAATATGTCTTCAACTCAAAAAGTCGCTGACGCGATGAATTATGGAGTACAAGATTACTTGATAAAGTCAGATTGGAACTTGAGTGATGTCGTCAAGACCGTGCGAAGTAAATTGGAGATGAATTAAATGGGTAACTAGTTGCGATTGTCTGTATATATGGTTAAAGTAATTCTTTTTGATTTTTGGGATACGCTCGCCAGAATTCCTAACTTACATCACTTAACTCAAGAAGCTCAGTCTGTGCTTGGTGAAAATCGGTATAACAAGTTATTTAAGCAGTTTGTAGAATGGCATATAGTTTCTAAAACGCAAGATGAATTTTTGGCAGACTTGGATACAAAGATATCTATCAAAACACAAGAGCTGCAAGTTATTAATAACTTTATTGCGCCAAATCAGTATGAGTTATATTCAGAGTCAAAAGAGGTTTTGATTGCGCTGCGGAAGCTTGGTATGCGACTCGTTCTAGTTACGAATTCACCACCAACATCCAAAGTTGCTTTTGAGAATTTGGGCATAGCTAGTTTTTTTGATACAGCAGTGTTTTCCTGCGATGTGGGTTGTATGAAACCAGATAAGGCAATTTTTGAGTATGCAATCAAAGATTTTTCGGTTGCATTAGGTGAAGTCCTGATGGTGGGTGATTCGCTGGATAAAGATGTTAATGGGGCGCTACACGCTGGCTTACGTGCAGTTTTATTGGATAGAAATGGGCTAGTTGAATACAAAAATAAATTAGCCACCC
>JAUIEQ010000071.1 GCA_030429785.1 bacterium | reverse complement strand
CCTCTATCTTGTAGAGAACGAGCGGGCCGCAAAAGTTAAAAGGCGGATAGATGGCATTCAGAGAGATCTGCAGCGGCAAATTGATCTGCTGAATATACGAGTCGATGCTAATTCTGATCTGATCGGTAAGCTCGATTCACTGAGACAGGTTAAAGCAAATGCGTCCGACCATCCGGTTTCGGGTGGGGTAAGCACAGCGTTTTGGGCAACACCCGGCAAAGAAGTGTTCACCGGGCTTGGGCTGTTTGCGCAGTACAAGTCTGTCAGTGCAAGCTTCACAATCAATCCGTTTTCTGAGTCAGTTGACTCGATTTCGGTGCGGGAGTGGATTGCCTCCGGTACGTTTGATGTTTACCGCTTTGGTAACAAGGAGAAATTCTCCTTTGCACTGACAGTTGGTATTATCGCAGCCGGACAGATGAACGGTGAGTTCGAGAATATGAATGTTCATTTGGGCTTGCCTGCAGGGATCTCGTTTGAGCTTCTCGATACCGGTTTTGCTGAAAAAATTACCGGAAACGTCTCCATGACGTATTCCGGTGAAACCAACGGAGTTTTTCTTGAGAGCATTGACTCGCAAGAGAATTCTGGTTTTGGCATTACGACTTCGTTTCGGTTCCACTTCTAGTAGTGGCTGAAAGTTATTGAAGTAAATTGAAAAAAATAAAAAAGAAACGGAGAATATTAGATGAAATATGCAATTCTGATTTTGACGCTGCTTGGAATGTTTCTCACCGGATGTCTTGAGGACGGAGTTAGTTCTCTTGCTCCGTCAGTAGATGAGTTAAACCCATCAAGTTCTTGGTTGGTGGTTAACCCTGATTCTCTTGATACAGAGGAAGGGGTTGATACGGTTTTCGTTAAGGTTGCTTATTTAAAACCTGACGGAAAAGGTTCGGTGTTAGAAAATATTTTGCGAATGGAAGAGGTTGATCTTCAGCTCGCAGACTCGATTCGTTGGCTTAATGCCGATAGCTTAGACGCAACTCGGGCAATGCTTGAGGTGCGCGGCAAGGCTGGTGATGAATTAGTAGCGCAGTTTTTCAGTATGGAGGACAATGATTGTCTGCCAGATACGCTACGCCTCACGATCGTAGAGAAGGGCGCGAAGATTAACTGCCCGCCGATGATTGATTTTACTATCGATCCGGCAAGCGGTTTCGCTCCATTTACTACAACCATCACCCCCGACATCTTCGATGCCGATGGTGATTCGGTGAGCGCGATGCTGGACGTCGGGTTTGATACCCTGGCTGTTACGCACGGTCAACCGGTTCAGGTAACATTTGTCGGAATTGGTACTCACGACGTTCGTCTTATTGTGGACGATGGGAATGAGAACGGCCGAGTGGAGCTTTCCAAAAACGTGTTCGTTCAAGAACTGCCCGCGACCAAGTTGTTGGTCAAAAGCAGTTCACTGGACAGCGTTCAGGTGCAAGTCAGTGGACAGTCAAGTCACTTGGTACTGACTGACACGGTCCTTGTTCTGGATGCAGGTGGTGATTATCAGTTAATCGCCAGCAAGTCGGGATATGTGACTGACACGCTGACGACGAATGTTATTGCTAACAGCAATAGCAGTGTTGATATTAGTTTGCAGCGTGTTGGCCAGCCGGATACGACATTTCTGGCGATCGATTCAGATCCATTGGATGTCAATGTTCGGATTTATGATCCGTATGGAGACTTTGACACCACAACCGTCGCTCCTGTTGTAGTTGCGTTGCCAAATGGCGGCGCCTACAAAATCGACGCGAACAAGGTCAACTATCAACCGAAAACGATCAATGTTTATGCAGCAGCAGGACAATTGTCCAATGCGCGCATTGAATTGGATTCGGTGGTTGTCCTTGATCCTCCGAGCGCAACGCTTGTTGCAACGGCTGATACGGTGATGCAGGGCGAAGTTTATGGCTTGTTGTATACAGCTGTAAACGTTGAGTCGGCATTGCTTGATGGTCAGAATGTGAACCTGCCGACTGGATCACGGCAAGTCATTGCTACACAACCCGGTTCAATTGTTCATGAGTTGGTAGCACATGGTTACGACGGGACGCAAGTAATTGTTCGAGCGAGAGTAATTGTTCTTGAGCAAATCCAGTTTGTTCCGGATATTCTTGTTGATCCGCTGACCATTGATTTTGGTCAGGTGACGTTGGGTGCTAATATGCCCAAAGAGTATGTCACGATTGCTAATGTCGGCACGGCTGATCTTGAGGTGAGTTCAATCACCCTAACAGGTCTGGATGCTGACAAGTTCAAGCTTGCCAATGTCAGCGGCGGGATACTTGAGCCTGGCGAAGATCACCGGATCAAAGTAAGCTTTTGCCCAGAAACATTGGGCACAAAACAAGCTGAAATCAAGATTCTTTCTAACGATCCTGATGAGCCGGTTGTGGTGGTCTCGCTTACGGGCGAAGGTGTGCAATCAAAAAGCAACAAGCAGTCAGCAGGTGAACTGACTGCACTGACCAAGTAAGGGGTCAGATAACAATTTTCACTAACCGGCAGGTAATCAAATCTGCCGGTTTTTTAATACTGTTTTTTGAGATGATTGTTGCGTGACTTTTTATCCTAAAAATATAGCTTAGTTGTAAGCGTTGCATTGATTGGATTTATATTCGGGTGGCATTTTGTTGCAGTGACTTGTATATGCAGTGTTTGGAATGCGAACAAAATAATGCTTACAAAAGACACGTGCCCAGATCTATGATTCGTCTCAAAGTATTGACAACCCACCAAAACCATGATTTGGTTTGAGTAGGTTCATTAACAACGTATGTATACTCGGATGTTTCATTTTTCTTCAGAAAGGGAATTGATCATGAAAAAACTGTATTTGGTTTTGTGTTTGTTGTTTGGTGCGCACGTTATGTATGCTCAGCATGAGCATTCGTTGCCAGTGTATCTTGAGCAAGCGACATGGCGAACGATGTATTATAGCCAGCATCCAGATAGTATTTTGACGGTTAATTATTTTTTGTTTTCCGATTATAATCGGCGTCTACTACAACGAGCAAATCAGCAACTCATACGTGCTGGGAAGGTATTTGACAAAGCCGAAGCGTATCGTTTTTATGGTATTGGCTTTCATTTGACAGAAGCTGAAATCACAACACTGCGGTATCAAAACGAGTTGTCAACTGCAATCAGCGACTTGTTGCTACACCGGCGTGTATTGCGGCTTCATTATCTACAACAAAAGGCACAGTACCCAGAACAATATCGCAGCGCTTATAGTCAGTATGTAAGTTATATGCAACGAACATACACGACCATACCGGAGCAAGTGGTTTTGAGTAAATGGAGTTTGGTTCCTAGTACGATTGCGGCAGTTGCGTTTCCAATTTTTTTGTACAACAACCGACACACGCTTGATAATCCACGTGCGCCATTGTCATATGAGCATGGCTACTGGGGATTGATGTTACATGGTATTGGTGTCTGGCAGTACAATTGGAACACACAAGCATATTATCGCAATGTTGGTTTGCGGCTGCTGACCATGACAGGAGCGCTGTGGGTGTTTCCAGATGATGTGTATCAACATTATCGTCAGATCAACGATGGTTATCCTGAGCACGACGGTACGCACATATATCGCAGTCCGTTGCATCGATTTGTGTATTCGTGGTGGTTGCATCGGCAGCGGGATATTGAATTGTGGCAGGTGGTTGTTTTTGAAATGGAACTTGCGCGTAATGTACTCAAATCACACGATCAACTGCGATTTAATGCTGGTCATTATCAAGGACCGTTTGTTGGTCTGTGGTACGCATTGGCAACAGCTCGTGGTATGTCTATGGTCTCACTTGATGTGTCAGTTGGTATCGCAGCTCGGGCGATTTTTGGGTATGATGGACAGCACGGATTTCGCAAAGTTGTACTCGGGCCAACTATTCGAGTTGGTAGTCACCATGTTCCGTATGCGAGTCTTGAGTTCGGGTTCTTTTTTCAAAAGTATATCAAACGGGACATACAGCTGTTTCACGAAGATCAGCGGTTGCCTGGAACTGGCGGGCTGGGATTAGTTGTAAATATTATGAAATAGACACTGCTATAACAACAGGAGACTCTTGTGAAGACGATATATGGTTGTATGTTGCTGTTAATTTGTTTGCCAGTGCATGGTCGTGAACCATATCACACGCCTGATAGTGCAACTGTTGCTTCGTGGCAGTATTTTGTGCGGATTGATACAGTTGTTGGTCGGCAAGCATTATTCGCACAACTACTTGATACATTGCCGTTGTGCGCGCAGTTGATCCAGTTGCATTTTGACAATGCCAAAGTCGAATTGAATCCGGTGAATGATTCAACCTATACAGGTCGCATTCGTGATATGCATGGCACAACACGGGTGGTACACAGGCAACCGGGAGTCATTACGCTACACACCAGTGGGCGCTACAAGCGGATTATTAAGGGGCAGGCGGTGCTTACAGTGAAGTACTTTGATCATGGCACGGATAGTGTTATTGTGTATTCTTTGATGTCTTTTGAGACCAGTCACTGGCTGGCGTGGCTTGGAAAAGTATTTGCACCTGGATTTATTCGGCATAAGATTCAGTCTGAGTCAGATGCAATTTTTGAGTATGTGCGAGGTGTCTCGGCTCAGTTTTCTGCAAGTACTACGTTGCAGGAAAAATACTTTGGTGCGAGATAATTAATGCATAAGCGTAGCTTAACGGCTGCGCTTTTTTATATTTGACAAAAATAATATATATGGTATTGTGTACCTACCGCAGACAATAGGTTCCAGTAATGGTTAATGCTACCTTTCGACAAGCTCAGAATGAATAAATGAGCACGTCAAA